>REAV01000158.1 GCA_004294465.1 Sphingobacteriia bacterium
GGAAAAGTAATGACCCAACTTTTTTCTAAAGCCTGATCAATTTTTTGAGTATCCCCTTCTTCTCTTTTTCTATTGACATCTTTTCCTTCAGCACGCCAGGTTCTTTTAACTGTTAAAGCACCAGCTAATTTGAAAACTCTGCTGATCAAACTTCCATTCATGGTTTCTTCTGCAGCTACAAAAAAGACATTGGTAAATGGATTCAATAAATAATAAGGCAAGCCTAATTTATTCTCCTTTCTCCATTTGATGGCACAAAAAATATGTATAAAAGTAATTACGTCAGCAAAATAAGTTTGATGATTACTCACGAAGAGTACATTGTTTCTTGGAAGGTTCTTCAGATTTTCCGTTCCTTCGATTCTGATCTTGTTAATCATTGCAAGACCAGGATAAGTGGCAGCTCCCACAACACCATAAACAAGTGAGCGGACAACCTTAATTTGCTTAAATCTTTCGATTAAATTCATTGTTGTTGTATTAGCAAGCGGTGCAAAATAAGGAATGTAAAGAAATTGTTAACCATTTATTTTTAAAATTAACTCCTTCTTTATTAACAGACTATGAAATTGCAACAATAAATTTGCATTACTAAAAAAATAAAATGCCCTTAAATACAGTCATTTTTGATATTGATGGTTTATTGATAGACAGTGAACCATTATGGCAGGAAGCAGCAGCGGAAGTATTTCAAACATATGGAACCAAAATGACCGTACAGCAATACAATTCATGTGTTGGATTAAGAACCAAAGAATTTGTGCATTTATGGTTCACCTATTTCAATATCCCCTTCACCGAATCAGAAAGAGCAGAAAAAAAAATTGTTGAACTAGTTTTACAAAAGATTGAACAAAAAGGAAAAATATTGCCGGGTGTTGCACATATTTTTGAATTTTTTGCTAATAAAAATTTTAAGATCGGGTTGGCCACATCTTCACCCCCATCATTAATAGAATTGGTAGTGAGTATGACCGGTATCGGACCTTTTTTACAAGCTACTGCTTCCGCAGAAGAATTACCATACGGAAAACCACATCCTCAAGTATACCTCAATTGCGCAACTCAAATGAATAGTAGTCCTTTGGAATGTATTTGTTTTGAAGATTCTTTCAATGGAATGATTGCAGCAAAAGCAGCAAGAATGAAATGTGTTGTAATTCCTCACGCATATAATAGCAAAGAAGAAAAATGGGGAGCAGCAGATCTAAAATTATCTTCTTTACAAAATTTTGGAGAACTGCATTTTAATATATTGAATCAATAATATATAATAAAAAGCTTGATTTGCTGATACCTGTTAATAAGCGAAAAAATTTATACCAAAAAAAGCCTCCCGATTATTTCGAGAGGCTTTTGATTTAGTTATAAACTACTAATTTTTACTTTTTAAATTTGGATGAGGCGCAGGAACGGTGTTTGGTCCTTGCTCAGTTGTGCCTTGAAGGTCAACTGTGTTTGCATCTCCATCTTGCGCATACACAAATAATAATCTTCCTTCAGCAATACCTTGTTTTTCCACTAAATATTTAATGACTGCATTTACACGCTCCCAACTTTGTTGTTGAGCAGATTTGCTGGTTGTTCCGTAACCAATCACTCTAACATTACATGTTGGATTGCCTTTTAAACTAGCTGCTGCTGCAGCTAATACTGCTTGGGCGTCTTTACTCAATTTAGTTGTTCCTTTAAATTGAACACTTGGTAATGCACCGATGGCACACTCTACTTTATCAGGTGAGCTAGATTTCATGGTACTCATCATGTCTTTGATTTCCTTGCAACATGCAGGTTCTGGACAATTACCAATTCCATCATTATTTACCGGGAAACATTTTTGCAAAGTAAGTAGTTCTTTATCTCTATAATCTGGCACACCATCACCATCTGTATCTTTAGAAACACCATGAGAATCAACAGGTGCACCTTTTGGTGTATTTGGCTCCATATCAAACTGATCAGTTACACCATCTTTATCACCATCAGGCAACATCACTTTAGGAACTTTCATGTGTTTAGGAGAATTCATTTCACTATAAACAAAATTGTTAGGATTGATCCAATACAATGGTTGTACTTTTCTATCAGAGTTGCCAATATTTACATTTAATCTTAGTGTTGTAAAACTGATAAAATCATTGTTGTTATCAGCTTTAAACGCATCTAAATAATCATATCCAGGAGTAGTAATAATGAATTTTTGTTCAATCCCTGCATTCAATTTATCACTAATCTTAAAAGAAACACCTGCTCCAATATTCACGGCATGCATTAATGAATATGACTTTCTGTTATTCACCGTTTCACCTAAAACAGTAGTGATTAATCCCTCTTGTGTATTGGTCATTCCAGGACGTTGTCCATAAAATATGCTATACCCATCTGGTTGGGCACCTA
>REAV01000159.1 GCA_004294465.1 Sphingobacteriia bacterium
AAAACTTCCAATCTACATCTCTGGTAATTTTTAAAATACCATTCGACACGGTTGTTTTAACTTGATCGCGGTAACTTAAATCGCCTACAGAAACCACCAACTCTTCTTTATCACCTTTTGTAAGAATAACTTCTATACCCGAAGAAACATCAATACCATGAAATGTTCCAATAGAACGTTTTTGAGCATTGGCTTCATTAATTTCCGTTTGAGCATAGGAGTTTACAATTGTAAAAACAATTGCCATCAATAACATTATTCTCTTTTTCATTCGTTTATTTTTTATTGAAACGGACGAAGAAAAAGAAAGTTACAATTGGAGTAAATTATCGCAGAACAACGGCTCCCAATGCAGGAAGATGCACTTTGATTTTATAACATTTAGACGGTTTATCTACCAATTCACTGCTAATAGATGGGTTGAAAACATCTCCAGTTCCCCAAAATTCTTTTGCATCGCTATTGAAAATCTCGGTCCATTTTCCTTTTCCATGAACATAAATTTCCCAATTAAGACGTACTACTGGGGTAACATTTAAAATGATCAAAACATCATTTTTTTCTTTTTTCCCTTTTCTCTTGTAAACCAGCACTGAGTCCGATCGATGGTTGAGATCTACCCATTCAAAACCGCCTGGTTCAAATTGATTTTCGTATAAGGCAGGTTCAGAACGATATAATTCGTTGAGTTTTTGAACGCAATATTTCATTCCTCCATGACTGGTAAATTCCAATAATTCCCATTGTAATTCCGACTTGTAATTCCATTCGTTGGTAGCACCAAACTCATCTCCCATGAACAATAATTTTGCTCCTGGATGAGTGAACATATAGGTATACAAAATTCTTAAGTTGGCAAATTTCTGCCATTCATCTCCTGGCATTTTATACAGCATGGGGCTTTTGCCATGTACCACTTCATCGTGGCTCAAAGGCAACATGAAATTTTCGTCATAGAAATACATCATGCTAAACGAAAATTTATCTTGATGGAATTGCCTGAAAATCGGATCTAGTTTAAAATAATCCAAGGTATCGTGCATCCAGCCCATCATCCACTTCATACCGAACCCTAATCCATCTTCGAAAGTAGGTTTACTGATCTTTGGCCAATCTGTTGCTTCTTCTGCAATGGTTTGAATATCTGGAAAGTCGCGGTACAAAGTTTCATTTAGATCTTTAATGAATGCAATTGCTTCGATATTGCCGTTGCCTCCATATTCATTCGGCTCCCACTGGCCTTGATTCCTGCTATAGTCTAATCTTAGCATAGAACTTACAGCATCAACTCTAATGCCATCAGTATGAAATTGATCACACCAAAATCTTGCACTACTGATTAAGAATGATTTTACTTCTCCTCTTTTATAATTAAAAATATACGAATTCCAATCGGGGTGATAGCCTTTGCGCATGTCGGCATATTCATATGTATGTGTTCCATCAAACATAAATAAACCATGTGCATCATATGGAAAATGCGATGGTACCCAATCGAGTATTACGCCAATACCTGCTTGATGGAATGCATCAACCAGGCCTGCATAGTCTTGTGGCGAACCAAAACGTGAAGTAGGTGCAAAATAACCTGTTCCCTGATAGCCCCAGCTTCCATCAAAAGGATGCTCCATTACTGGCATAAATTCTACATGGGTAAATCCCATTTCTTTTACATAAGGAACCAATCGTTCTGCTATTTGCGCATAAGTGTTATAGGATTCTTCATCATGTTTATCTGGTCGCATCCAACTGGCCAAATGCACTTCATATACAGAATAAGGAGACTTCAATGAGTTGTGCTTTTTCCTCGTCTTCATCCATTCCTCATCTTTCCATTCATAATTGGTTTGCCAGGTAATAGAGGCAGTAAAAGGTCGCTTCTCCCAATAATGTGCATAGGGGTCTCCTTTGTCTAATTTGATTCCATTAAATCCATGAATATGGTATTTGTATGCTTCTCCTTGATGAAGATTGGGAATAAAGCCTTCCCAAATACCGGAATTATCTTGTCTTACCTTAAGTGGATGGGTGGTTTTATTCCATTCGTTAAAATAGCCTGTAACAGAAACAAAAGTGGCATTGGGTGCCCATACAGCAAAATAGGTTCCAGGAGTTTCTAAAACTGTGATTTGTTTATTGCCTAAATAATTATATAAACTATAATGAGTGCCTTGTTGAAAATTCCTGATATCGGCATCCGTAAACAAAGAATAATTCCAAACTGATTGACTGGTTTCAATAAAATGAATTTCTTCATATTTTTTTATTTCGCTTGCAACTTTTTTCGCTTTCTGACCTCTTATGGGAGAATTAGTTGACTTTTCGGTATTGGTCTTATCTGTTTTTGGCATGTTGTGATCAAGATTTAACGAAATGTTATAACTAAATATTTAGTT
>REAV01000160.1 GCA_004294465.1 Sphingobacteriia bacterium
GACAATCCCTTGAATACTTCAAAAGGCCAGAGCCAACTTGAGAACCAGGTATCCAGGCAATCATCATCTTGGCGAATATCTGCTAAGCTTAGTTGATCATTTTTTGTAATGGTTTTTAATTGAGCTAATGCTTCTTCTGCATTCGAAGCAACTGCAAATGTTCCATCCTGAGTATACCATGCTGGAATTCTATGTCCCCACCAAAGTTGACGGCTAATACACCAGTCTTTAATATTCTCCATCCAATGACGGTAGAGATTTTTAAATTTAGCTGGATGAAAATGTATTTCATCATTCATCACTGCGCTCAATGCAGGTGTGGCCAACTCTTTCATGCTCACCCACCACTGTAAGCTCAGTCTCGGCTCTACAACCACATCAGTTCTTTCGCTGAATCCAACTTGATTGGTGTACTCTTCAATTTTTTGAATATGTCCGGCAGTAGTTAAGTCTGCAACAATTTTCTTTCTAACTTCAAATCGATCTTCTCCTACATATAATTGAGCTGCTTCACTCATTGTACCGTCGTCATTCATTGTATCGATGATATCAAGTTGGTATTTCTGACCTAGCTGATAATCATTCATGTCATGAGCTGGAGTAACTTTTAAAGCGCCAGTACCAAAATCAAGTGTTACATATTCATCAGGAATGATTTTTATTTTTCTATTGATCAAAGGCACAAAAGCAAACTTGCCATGAAGATGCTTATATCTTTCATCGTTTGGATTTACACAAATGGCTGCATCTCCTAAAATAGTTTCAGGTCGAACCGTTGCAATGGTAATATTGCCACCATCTTCTAATGAATAATTTACATAGTATAATTTACTCTGTACTTCTTTATAAATAACTTCCTCATCGCTCAAGGCTGTTTTGGCACGAACGTCCCAATTGATCATGCGTTTACCGCGATAAATATGTCCTTTCTTATATAAATCATTGAATACCTGAATGACGGATTGGTAATAATCGGGATCCATCGTAAATGAAGTTCTATCCCAATCCAAACTGCATCCCATTTTTCGCAGCTGTTGTAAGATTATACCTCCATATTTTTCTTTCCATTCCCATGCATAGTTTAAGAATTCTTCTCTACTTAAAGAAGATTTAGTGATGCCTCTTTCTCTTAGCATAGCAACAACCTTGGCCTCAGTTGCAATTGAAGCATGGTCGGTACCAGGAACCCAACAGGCATTTTTGCCCTGCATTCTGGCCCTTCTGATCAATATATCTTGAATGGTATTGTTTAAACAGTGACCCATATGCAACACGCCAGTAACATTTGGGGGTGGAATAACTACAGTGTAGGGTTCACGATCATCTGGCGTACTAGCAAAATATTTTTTTGAAAGCCAATATTCATACCATTTTGATTCTATTGGGGTAGGTAAGTAGTTTTTGCTCAATTCCATGATTAGTCCTATAAGCTCTATTAGTAGCTTTTTGTTGATAAAGATGCAAATTTAAGGAATCGGAGGCGATTAGTAGGTGGCAATCAATTCTGTCTTTTCTGAAATGATATCAGAAACAGTGGGCGTAGGAATAAAACAGTCGATTTGATTGATTTTCTGTTGAATGGTAATTTCCTCATTTTGAACAAATTTACCCATCTGTTCTTTAACAGTGTTACCAATCAATTTTGCGGCTTTTTGATGGGCATTACAGGATGTTAAGGTTCCAGCAAACAAAAACATTCCAGCAGCAAGTACTGTAAATGGTTGTTTTTTGTTTTGGTAATGCATTTTCATCGGTATGCTTAACGCAGAATTCAAATTAATGTTACAAAATTGACTAATTATTTGTAAAGATTTTTATAAAATATTACAGAATTGGTGAAATTATTTTCTTCCAATCCATTCTAAATAAGAAATTAAGGCCACTAACAGAAATAAAAGGGCAACAATAGATGCATTTCTAGCGTTTTCACTTAGTTGAAAACTTGATTTAGTTTTTTCCATGCCATGGGGGTTTGGCGTAAAAAAATGGTTTGTAAGGCCAAATCGTTAATTTCGACCTTTGCCCAAACAAGGTAAATCAAATAATCTGTTCCTGCAATAGTCAAATAAGAATAAATATGCAATTTGCCATTGTTGATATTGAAACAACTGGGGGATTTCCCCAACAACACGGCATTACTGAAATTGCAATAGTGTTGCATAATGGCAAGGAAATAGAAGGGAAATTTGAATCTTTGGTTAATCCACACCAACCAATACCTCCTTTTATTGTAGGGATGACTGGCATTACAAATGCTATGGCAGCAGCTGCTCCTTCCTTTAGTGAAGTGGCCGAACAGGTGCACAATTTGTTAAAAAACAGGGTTTTTGTAGCACATAATGTGAATTTTGATTTCTCCTTTGTAAAACATCATTTACAACAAGCTGG
>REAV01000201.1 GCA_004294465.1 Sphingobacteriia bacterium
GAGTTAAGAATTATGAGATACATATTTTCAGATATGAGTCAATAAATCTTAACTTCATCTGCAAATGTGTACTCATGTTTTTAAATAATAAAATTTATCTCGTAATTCTTGGAATTATATTCAGCCAGCTAGTGTTTTCCCAAGTTCCAACAATTGAAATATTGGAACAAGGCCGAAAAACAAGCATACGCGGCATGAGTGTGGTAAACAACAACGTGGTTTGGGTAAGCGGAAGCAGTGGCTCTGTAGGCAAATCTTTGGATGGAGGGAAAACCTGGAATTGGATCACCGTTGCTGGTTATGAAAAAAGCGATTTCAGGGATATTGAAGCTTTTGATGATAAAACTGCATTGATCATGGGCATCACACAACCAGCAGTAATTCTAAAAACAAAAGATGGAGGTCTTAGTTGGCGTAAAGTTTTTCAAGACACTACTAAAGCTGCTTTTCTAGACGCAATGGATTTTGCAGGAAAAAAAGGGTATGTAATTGGTGATCCATTAGATCAGCATCTATATATGGTTACAACAAAAGATGGAGGAGAAAATTGGGAAAAAACAAAGCCTTCTAGTAAAACAAAAATTTTCGCAGGAACGGAGGCGTTTTTTGCATCGAGCGGAACAAATATTGTAGCAGGTGAAAAATTATTGAAAAATAAAATTCTATTTGTGAGTGGGGGATCTACAACCCGGCTATTTACATTGCCGCAAGATCCAATAATACCAGATGGATTACCAATAGTAATGGGTGGAGATAGCAGAGGAGCCAATTCAATCGCCATATCTCCAAGTGAGAAATACGGAATGATCGTTGGAGGAGATTTTGCTATCGACAGCATCTCATCTGTCAATAGTGCAAAAATTATTTTTCGAAAAACCTTTAATGAAATCAGTTCTCCACAAATAGCTCCACATGGTTATCGCTCTTGTGTAATATTTATTGATGATAATCATTTAATTACTTGTGGCACATCTGGTGTAGATATTTCAAAAGATGGAGGAATGAATTGGGAATTGATTTCCAAAGAAAGCTTTCATGTAGTGCAAAAAGCAAAAAAAGGTAATGCAGTTTTTCTCGCAGGCAAAGGAGGGAGAATAGCAAAATTCAACCCCACAAACCAATAACATAATTATTCTATAAATTAATATCCAAAATTTCTAAAGGAACACGAAGAAAATATTATTTTCTTGAATGAGCTTTTTGCATAAAATTAGCAAGGTTTTGTCTGGCAGTAGTTTGCAGTTTTTTGCGCAAAAAGCCTGTCCACCCCAACAAAAGCCCTACCGGCCCTAGTGCTTGGCTCGCCCATTTATAGAAGCTAAAATCGTCCGTATGCGACACAATCAAACCATTTTCTATATCCATCGTAGCCACAATCTTATTAATCACTTTGCGCCCCGTTTTGGAGAAAGTATAAGTAGCAATCCATTGAGTTTTGACCTGTTGGGCAGTTTCTTCCAAGATCTGGTACTCCAAATGCAAGTCCTTGCTGGCAGTAAGGAGCATTTCCCACATAGCCCGTACCTCTTGAGCGTTGAGATTGGGGAAAGCTGGGTCAGAAAATGTAGCATTGTCTGCATACAGACCTTGCATTATTTTGAAATCTTTTTTTTGGAAAGCCTGATAAAAGGCTTGTGCAATCTGAGAAGAAGTCATCATAAACAGGTATCTATTTAGTAACTTATAACTGACTTTGCATTTTCTCCACCATCTTATACGTTGCAGGACAGTAAGAAATATTTTGTTGATGAACATGAATATATTCCACCATTTTCTTTTTCTTCAAATGAGGGAAACCGGCACAATCATCAGGACGAACTTCATAGATGCTGCACATATTATTTTTCAAATTCAGAAACTGACATGGCTGCGAAGTATTCATCCAGTCTTTATCTTTCTTATCAAAAAACAACCATTTTTCTTTGAACTCATTTGGGGTGATTTCAAAATGAGCTGCAATACGCTTGATATCTTTGGTAGTAAAAGTTGGGCTCATTGATTTACAACAGTTGGCACAAGACAAACAATCTACTTCTTTCCAAACTTCAGCATCAATTTTTTCAGCTAGTTTATCTAAACCTTTTGGAGGATTCTTTTCTATCTTACCTAAAAAACGCTTCATTGTTTTTTGATGATAACGCACTTTCTGTTTGAACGATCGTAAATTTACTTGCATAAGGTCGATTCGATTTTTGACTAGAAGCGAATGTACGTAATATTGGTCAATGGTTATAGGTCATCATAAATTCCAGCAACTTAATTCGTAACTTCGTTCATATCTATTAATTCATATCTCATAATTCTAAGATTGTATCTCATAATTCATAATTCTTAATTCATAATTCTCGATGTGGGAAGCTTATAAAAAAGGATACAAAGCCTACCTCCGATTGGAACGCTCTTTGAGCGATAACTCTGTGGAAGCCTATCTTCGAGACTTATCTAAGTTAACTGACTATTTACAAGTAACCCAACAGCTCAAGAACCCTGCTGATATTGTTTTAAAAGATTTACAAGCATTTGTAAAATGGGTGGGCGAGCTAGGCATGACGGCCACTTCGCAGAGTAGAATGATATCAGGCATCCGTAGTTTTTATAAATATTGTTTAATAGAACAGATATGTACCATCGACCCTTCCGTTCTCTTAGATGCTCCTAAAACAAAAAGAGCATTGCCCGATACATTGAGCTTTGAAGAGATTGAAAAAATGATTGCCCAAATTGATTTAAGTAGTGCTGAAGGTGGAAGAAATAAAGCCATCATCGAAACCATGTATAGTTGTGGGCTGCGTGTGAGTGAAGTGGTAAACTTAACTATTTCAGGCCTTTATTTGGATGTAGGTTTTATAAGAGTCATCGGAAAAGGAAACAAAGAGCGATTGATCCCGATCGGATCCGATGCTGTAAAATACATCACTATCTATAAAGAATCTATTCGATCACACCAAACAATTCAATCTGGCTTTGAAGACATTTTATTCCTCAACAGAAGGGGTAAAAATTTGACCAGGGTAATGATCTTCTATATTATTAAAGAGTTGGCCTATAAGGCAGGGATCACCAAAATAATTTCTCCGCATACATTAAGGCATTCTTTTGCTACACATTTAGTTGAAGGCGGCGCCGATTTAAGGGCTGTTCAGGAAATGTTAGGTCACGAAAGCATTACCACCACAGAAATATACACCCATTTAGACCGTGACTTTTTAAGGGATACCCTGCAACGTTTTCATCCAGGGTTTAAATAGTTGGAAAGGGTAACTTAAAAATATTCTGCTAATTGGATCGGAAAACCTAGGTTTGCCATCTCAAATAATACAATTATGAAAAAAATAATGATTGCTGCTGCTATACTCTGCAGCTTAACAGGTATGGCTCAAATAAAAATGCCAGCTCCAAGTTCAACTCAAAAAATTTCTCAAGACTTTGGTCTGGGTAAAATTGAATTGACTTACTCTCGCCCAAACATCAAGGGAAGAGTATTGCTTAAAGAAAATAGTGAATTAGCTCCATTGGGTCAATTATGGAGAGCAGGTGCTAATGCTGCTACCCGATTAAATTTTTCTGATAAAGTAATGATGGGTGGAAAATTATTAGACACAGGTTCTTATGTTTTATACATTGTTCCAGCAAAAGAAACATGGGAAATAGTAATAAATAAAGGTTTGAATAACTGGGGAACAGATGGTTATAAAGAAAGCGAAGACGTAGTTCGTTTTAAAGTAAAAACAATGAAAACGGCCATGGCAGCAGAAAGCTTAACCATGCAATTTGCCAATATTCAACCTGAAAGTTGTGAATTACATATCATGTGGGGCACAACTGCAGTTAGCGTTCCTATGAGCACCAATGTAAAAGACAGAATTCGTGCACAAGTAGAAAAAGCATTGAGTGCAGATCCTGTAAATCCTGCAGCTTATGGTGCTGCTGCTACTTTTTATTCTGAGTGGGATAATAACAATGCTAAAGCATTAGAGAATATCAATAAAGCAACTGCTGCAAATCCAAAAGCATTTTGGTTGTTCTTACAAACTGCCAAAATTCAAAAAGAATTAGGAGATAAAGTAGGTGCAAAAGCAAATGCAGAAAAATGTATTGCAGTAGCTACTGAAGCTAAGAATGCTGATTATGTAAGAATGGCTAAAGAATTGATTTCGAAATTATAAGCTCACTATATTTCAATAAAAAAAAGCGATGAAATTCATCGCTTTTTTTATTTCGAGACCTCTATGGTATCTCATATCTCTTATCTTATATCTTTTATCTTTTATCTTATATCTTTTATCTTATATCTTTTATCTTATATCTTATATCTTTTATCTCTAGCTTCTAGCGTCAGCCATATCAGGTATAGCTTCTACTTTATAAGCTCCCGCATCTAACTTGGCTTTCGTTTCACTAAATGCTACCAATGTTTCTTGAATATCTGCATCGGTATGTGCAGCTGAAGGGATCAATCTATAAATAA
Organism: Sphingobacteriia bacterium; assembly: GCA_004294465.1. Taxonomy (GTDB): domain Bacteria; phylum Bacteroidota; class Bacteroidia; order Chitinophagales; family Chitinophagaceae; genus Sediminibacterium. The sequence continues at coordinate 4,469 of REAV01000201.1, forward strand.
TATGCCCTTTAGGAATAACTGGATAAACAACAATTGAGGCGAAAACACCATAATTCTCTCTTAAATCCATCACCATAGCAGTAGCTTCTTCTACTCCACCAGTCATATAAACCGGGGTGACAGGGCTATCTGTTTTGCCAATATCAAATCCACGTTCTTTTAAACCTGATTGCAATTTCAATGCATTGCTCCATAATTTTTCTTTTAGTTCAGGCATGGTGCGCAACATATCCAAACGCTTTAAATTTCCCAATACAATTGGCATTGGCAAACTCTTTGCAAATATTTGGCTACGAATATTATATCTGATAAAATCAATGATGGCTTTATCTCCAGCTAAGAATGCTCCAATAGAAGCCATGCTTTTAGCAAAAGTAGAAAAATACAAATCGATGGCATCCTGACAACCTTGTGCTTCACCAGCACCTGCACCAGTTTTGCCCAATGTTCCAAATCCATGCGCATCGTCTACCAATAATCTAAACTCGTATTTAGCTTTTAATGCAGCAATTTCTTTTAGTTTACCCTGATCACCAGCCATTCCAAACACGCCTTCGGTAATTACTAAAATTCCACCAGTTTTTTGCTTCTCAATCAATTGAGTTGCTCTTGCCAATTGTTTTTCGCAATCTTCAATGTCATTGTGTTTGAATACATAGCGATGTCCTGGGTGTAAACGCAATCCATCGATAATACATGCATGACTTTCTGCATCGTAAACAATTACATCGTGTCTTCCACAAATGGCATCGATTGTACTCATGATACCTTGGTATCCGAAATTGAGCAAAATAGCATCCTGTTTGCTTTCAAAAGCAGCCAATTCTTTTTCTAATTGTTCATGATAGTTGGAATTTCCACTCATCATTCTAGCTCCCATTGGATAAGCCATGCCAAACTCTTTTGCGGCCTCCGCATCAACTTTTCTGATTTCAGGATGATTGGCCAAACCTAAATAGTTATTTAAGCTCCAAACAATCATGTCTTTTCCACGAAACTTCATTCTACTGCTTATTTCACCTTCCAATTTTGGAAAGGCAAAATATCCATGTGCCCTTTCGCGGTGCTGACCTAATGGTCCAGCATTCTTTAACATCTTTTCAAATATATCTGCCATATTAATAAATAATTATATCCCTAAAATCGCTGCAAAATTAACTAATATGTAGGAAAGTGCAAACGGATTTATACACGCAAACCTTATCTTTAGCGTCTAATTAACGAAAATGAAATCTATGAACATTGAAAAAGCCTTAAAAACGGCCTTTTTAACCTTTTTAATGGTAGTTGTAATTATTGTTGGGAGTAGTAAGTTTTTACTTGCACAGAAAGCAGTTAAACAACCTGTAAATGCTTCCGCCCCCAAATTAGTGGTAGGAATTGTGATTGATCAGATGAGATGGGATTATTTGTATCGTTTTGCTCCATTATTTAAAGCAAATGGTGGTTTCAAAAGAATGATGAACAATGGATTTAGTTGCGATAACACCCAGATTGGATATACCCCTTCTGTTACCGCTTGTGGACATACAGGAATTTATACGGGTTCGGTTCCTGCAGTTCATGGAATTACAGGTAATGCTTGGTATGATGGACAATTAAAAAGGTCGGTGTATTGCAGTGAAGATAAAACAGTGGATGGCGTTGGTACTAAAGGCGCAAGTGATGGTCAGATGAGTCCTCGCAATATGTTAACTACCACCATTTGCGATGAGTTGAGGTTGGCTACTAATTTTAAAAGCAAAGTGATTGGCGTAGCGTTAAAAGACAGAGGCTCTATTTTACCTGCAGGTCATAGCGCCAATGGTGCTTATTGGTTTGATTCGAAAAGTGGGTACTTTATAACAAGTACTTATTACATGAATCAATTGCCAGAATGGGTGAATAATTTCAACAAAAGAAATTTACCTGACTCATTGATGAAATTGGGCTGGACCAAAAAATTGAAAGACGAAGAATATTTAAACTATGCAACGGTAGACGAAAAGTCTTACGAGAATCAACCTTTCGGAAAAGAGCAAACCAAAATGCCATACACATTAACCAGAACTGCAACTGAAGGCTTTGGCAAATTGTCTTCTACTCCTCATGGCAATACTTTAACAGCAGAAATGGCCAAAGCGGCTGTTCTTGCAGAAGAATTAGGAAAAGATGCTGTTACTGATTTTTTGGCGGTGAGCTTTTCTTCGCCTGATTATATAGGGCATTCATTTGGCCCAAATTCTTGGGAAAATGTGGACGACTATATTCGATTGGATGAAGAACTGGGGAAATTGTTTGATTTCTTAGACGCTACCATTGGAAAAGGTACTTATACTTCATTTTTAAGTGCTGATCATGCAGTTGCTCATGTTCCAGCATTTATGAAAGAAAACAAATTACCAGGAGGAGTAATTACTGAAAGCAAAACATCTGCTGATTTAAATAGTAAAATCAAAGAGAAATTTGGCATTGACAACGCCATTGTGAGCATGTACAATTATCAAGTTCATTTTAATCGTACTAAAGTAGATAGCTTAAACATCAATAAAAATCAATTGAATGATTTTGTAATTCAATACTTATTGAAACTAGAGGCAGTTTCTTCTGCTTTTCCAACGGCCAATATTCTTACTTCTCCAATGCCACAAGTATTGAGAGAAAAATTAGCCAATGGCTTTTTCTATAACAGAAGTGGAGATATTCAAATAGTATTAAAACCTGGTTATATAGATGGCAATGATAAAGGCACTACCCATGGGTTATGGTACCCTTATGATGCTCATATTCCACTACTTTGGTATGGTTATGGCATCAAACAAGGCAGTTCTAATAGAGAAGTATATATGCATGATATTGCTTCAACCATTGCTGCTTTATTGCATATTCAGATGCCAAGCGGAAATATTGGGAAACCAATAGTTGAAGTCTTAAAATAACCAATTCAACAACTGAGTGAGATACTAATTTAGGCCAATGTATTGAGCATACGATCGCCTTTTATAGCTATTAGCTATAAATTAGTTACATATATTTTCAAATTCAATAATATATTGCACAAAATAATCATCCATGAAAAAACAAATTCAACTCGTTTTATTGGGAATCTTGGTGGTATTCAGCACCAATGCTCAATTAAATTTAAACGACAAGATTCCATTTGATTCAAAAGTGAAAATGGGGAAACTCTCCAATGGATTAACCTATTATATCAGAGCCAACCAAAAGCCAGAGAAAAAAGTAGAATTGCGATTGGTAGTTAACGCGGGCTCTGTTTTAGAAGACAATGACCAACAAGGTTTGGCCCATTTTACAGAGCACATGTCTTTTAACGGAACAAAGAACTTCAAAAAAAATGAGCTGGTTAGTTTCTTACAAAGCATAGGAGTTGATTTTGGTGCAGATTTAAATGCTTATACCAGTTTTAATGAAACAGTGTATATACTACCAATTCCATTAAGCGATCCCAACAATTTTAAAAAGGGAATGCAGGTATTGCAGGACTGGGCTTCTGCTGTAACATTCGACAATAAACAAATTGATGATGAGCGAGGAGTTGTTTTAGAAGAAAGCAGATCTGGCAAAGGTGCAGATGATAGAATGGGAAGAAAAGTGTACACCAAACAATATGAAGGATCGAAATATGCAGAAAGATTGCCTATTGGTAAAGACAGTATTTTAAAATCATTTAAATATGATGCTATAAAGCGTTTTTATCGCGACTGGTATCGTCCTAATTTAATGGCAGTTGTTGTTGTGGGTGATATAAATGTGGAGGAAACAGAAAAAATGATTCAAACGATGTTTGGTGGATTAAAAAATCCAGCTAACCCACGTCCAAGAAATTTAGCACCCCTCCCTCTAAGAACTAAAAATGAATCATTAGTAGTTACAGACAAAGAAGCTACCAACTTTAGAATTCAGTTGAACTATGCTGCCCTTCCTACTAAAACGGAGGTTACAATTGGAGATTACAGAAAAGAAACATTGATTAAAAACATGTTTACTTCAATGCTCAATCAACGTATGAGCGAATTGGCCCAAAGCACCAACCCTCCATTCATTGGAGCAGGAGCAGGCTTTGGATCAGAAGCGAGAGGCTATGAAGGATTTATTAATGTTGCCATCCCTAGTAAAAAAGGAATTGACACTGCACTTACTGCATTGATTACAGAAGTAGAAAGAGTGAAGAAATTTGGATTTACACAAAGCGAGTTAGATAGAGCAAAAAAATCTCAAATGGCTTCTATTGAAAGAAGCTACAACAACAGAGATAAAACAGGATCCGATCAAATTATTGAAGAATATATTCGTCATTTTTTAGAACAGGAACCTGCTCCTGGAATAGAAACTGAATATAAATATGCACAGGAATTGTTACCAGGCATTCAATTACAAGAAGTAAATGCCATTGCCAATGAATTAAAGCAGAACGAAAAGTTCTTTGCAAGTATTCAGGGCCCAGAAAAATCTGAAACCCCTATCCCAACCAACACTTCATTACTTGCTGCCATAGAAAATATTAGCAAAGCGCCAATTAAAGCCTATGAAGAAAAAGCAATAGCAACCAGTTTATTAAAAACAAAACCTACTCCAGGCACTTTAGTAAAGGAATCCAAAAATGACGTGTTGGGAATTACTGAACTACAATTTAGTAACGGAACTAAAGTGATTTTGAAGCCTACTACTTTTAAACAGGATGAAATCATCATGACTGGATTTAAAAAAGGCGGAATTAATACTTATAGTCTCGAAGATAAATACAGTGCCGAGAATGCTTCTGCAATCATTCAACAAATGGGAATTGGAGATTTTACTCCGGTAGATCTACGAAAGTTTTTATCCGGAAAAATAGCCTCTGCAAGTGTTGGTCTTAGTGCGATTAATGTAAGTGCTGGCGGCAGAAGCTCTATAAAAGACGTAGAAACCATGTTTCAGTTACTGTACATGAATTTCACGAATACCAGAAAAGATGAAGCACTTTTCACTGCATGGAGAGATAAACAGAAAACTCAAATGCAAATGATGACCGCTGACCCTCAATTTGCATTCTTAGATTCTGTTTACAAGGTTTTGTATGATGGAAATCCACTTGCACCTACTCAAATTCCAAAACCTGCTAATTATGATAAGATCAATTTTGAAAGATCAATAGCCATTTATAAAGAGCTTACTTCTGATGCGAACGATTTTACATTCATCATGGTTGGCAATATTGATATAGAAGCAATGAAGCCATTATTAGCTACCTATATAGGAAGCTTACCTTCTAAAGGTGGTGTTGGAAGAATTGGAGACAACGGAGTAAGGGTTAATAAAGGAGTAAAAGACTTTACTGTTTACAAGGGTAAAGAGCAAAAGAGTTTTATTTTAAATATCTACTCAGGCGAAGTTCCATACTCCGAAGATTTAGCTTTTAAAGCAGAAATGTTAACGGAGATTTTAAACATTAAAATCATCGAAGATTTAAGAGAAAAAATTGGAGGTATTTACAGTGGCGGTATTAGTGGAACAGTTCAGAAGTATCCATATAATAACTATATTTTTGGGCTCCAATTACCATGTGGTCCAGAGAATGTAGATAAGCTTAAAAAAGCTGCTGCCGAAGAAATAGAAACGACCATTTCATGGAAAGAAAGACCAACTTCTATACGTTATAAATTATTTAAAAAACACCCAGTAGTAGGTACTATTATGGTGGTATTATTATTTACGGTTGTTGCAGGATTATATGGTTTTGATTATGGAAAT
>REAV01000202.1 GCA_004294465.1 Sphingobacteriia bacterium
TGATACAAAATTGCTGGTGATTGTGGCCAATGCAAGGGGTGCAGAAGAAGCAGTTGTATTCGATCAAATTCATTCTTTGGGTTTTCCATTCTCCATATCTCCTGAATTTCAATTGCGCAATACCAATAGCAGCATGGAAGAAAGTTTGTTGCGTGTTGAAACTATTCAAGAGTTATGCATAAAAAACAATAAAGAATTGGTTATTTATCTAAGCATGGGTTTTGGAAACCCTTATGGAGATGCTTATACCGAAGACATTTTATTAGATTGGGTGAGCAGAATGGCTGCATTGGATATCAAAGTAATATCATTGGCCGATACAGTAGGCTTAGCAAACCCTGACCAAATTCAAAGAGCTTTAACTAAAGTATTGCCTGCATACCCCCATATAGAAATCGGTGTGCATTTGCACGCATCTCACACAAATTGGCAAGACAAGTTAGCTGCTGCTTATAATGCTGGTTGTACGAGATTTGATGGGGCATTAAAAGGCATTGGCGGATGTCCTATGGCGCAAGATGATTTAGTAGGCAATATGGATACTGAATTAATGATCCCTTATTTTCAATCAAAAAAAGGGTTGAAAATACTGAATCAAGAAGCGCTTCTTACAGCTTCTTCCTTAGCTTCAACTATCTTTCATTAATCTTATTATGAAGTTTCATTACGAGTTTTCCATAAAAAAAATACAAACGCCTATTACCCATCATCAAAAGATGATGATGATTGGTTCCTGTTTTACAGAAAATATTGGTGATCTATTGCGTTCATCAAAATTCAAAGTGATGGATAACCCGAATGGAATTCTTTTTAATCCGATTAGTGTTGCAGAATCTATCAGTCAGTATATTCAAAAAAAAATGTATTCGGAATCTGATCTGTTTTGCTTGAATGGAACATGGCATAGCTGGAAGCACCATAGCAGATTTTCTGGCATCACTGCCGAAGAATCTTTACAAAAAATCAATCAATCAACTATTGCCGCTCATGAGTTTTTATTGCATGGAGATTATTTGTTTATTACACTTGGTTCGGCATGGGTTTATTTTTTAACTGAATCCGCAGATGGAAATGGTGTTGGAACTGTTGCAGCAAATAATCATAAAGCCCCAGCAAATTGGTTTTCAAAAAGATTACTAACTGTTAATGAAACCAAAGAGGCCTTGGGTTCTATGCTCGAACAATTGAAAAAGTTTAATCCACACTTGACCATTATTTTTACCATCAGTCCTGTAAGACATTTAAGAGAAGGCGTGATTGAGAATAATCGAAGTAAAGCAGTGTTAATTCAGGCTGTGCATGATTTGGTGAATCAATCTGCTCAACATTATTATTTTCCTGCCTATGAGTTAGTAATCGACGATTTAAGGGATTACCGTTTTTATGCGGAAGACCTGGTGCATCCAAATTATTATGCTACTCAATATGTTTGGGAAAAATTGGTAGAGTCATGCTTTTCTGATACAACAAAAGAATTATTGCCAATCATTAAAGAGATCAATTTGGCCTATCAACACAAACCTTTCAATCCTGCAACAGAATTGCATCAACAATTTCTGCAGAAGTATGCCCAAGTTACCAAACAGTTAATGGAAAAGCATCCTGAGTTGGATTTTAGAAAGGAACTCAACTATTTTATAAATGGTAAATATTCTTCAGTTAATGAATAATATCATTTAGCGAAACCAATGTGCAAAGTCTTTCCAGTTCTTTTTGCTTAAGAAAATTAGTAATATAATATTTATGCATTAGCCCAGTCAAGATAACAATTGTTTTACCACTATTGGCATTGAGCTCTCTTGCTAAATTTTGACACATTTTTTTATTTCTTTGTTCCCAATAGTCAATATTAGCATTGAACCAATTACTATATGGTTGAAGTTCATTGTATTTGTTGGTTAAAGTTTTAATATTCGTTGCTTCTAATTGAACGATTTGTTGCACAGTATCCATTAAACTTGAACGATTGATTACCAGCAAATTGCTATCCATTTTTTGCAAAAAAGCATTATTCAATTTTGCATATGGTTCATAGATGGCACTATCAGCAGAAGAAAATTTGTTTTCATTATAGAGTTGATTCATTGCAGCGTAATGACTACTCTCCATCTGATATTGATATTTCACATAGGTAGTTCTATTGGGTATATGCACATCAAAAGGTACTAAACAAACTTCTTTGTTTTTTCTTTGATAGTTTCTTGAAGCACGATATTCAATAGGGTTTTTCCAAATCCCTAAAAATTCTGCTGTTCTCTGACCAAATACATATGGAATAGCACATTGGGCAATTGTTGTTGAATCGAATTCTAATAAAATGATATCGGGCTTTATCTCTTTTAAAATTTGATACAATTTTTTTACTGTGTACGATTTATTGCCGGAGTGAACACTTCCAAGTACTATAACTTTATTAGGAGAGGGGTAAGAATTTTGGGTTTGAGCTAATACAGGCAGATGAAAGATGAATATCCCAATTATATAAACGAAAATAGTTCTTAGGAAATTCAACATATTGTATAAAATTCAATTAAAATAATGTTTGAACGCCATGCGCAATTTTAAATTCATGTTGTAATAACCATTTTTTACGCCACATTCCTCCGGAATAACCCACCAAAGATTTATCACTTCCTATTACTCTATGACATGGTACAATGATGGCAATCTTATTTTTCCCATTGGTTGTGGCCGCTGCTCTAATCACTTTTGGGTCTCCTAATCTTTTGGCCAAATCCATATAACTAATGGTTTTTCCATATCCAATCTCAAGTAATTCAGACCAAACCCTTTTTTGAAAATCGGTTCCTTCTTGATGCACTGGAATATCAAAAGTTTTTCTTTTACCATGAAAATATTCAATCAGCTCCTCGGTACATTGATGCATTAATTCAGTAATGCCTGGTTCGCCATAAGTCAATTGGTCTCTGTTGTCTACAAAACTCAACTCGCCAATAAAATGGTCATTGCCTCCGATCTTTAATAAACCTATTGGACTTTCATAATAAGTATAATGTAATTCACCCATAATTGATCCTACCTAGATGGCATATAAATATAGTAAACAAAGTATAATTCTATCCAATTTTATCGCCGTTTTGCATCTTTTTATCTGCCTTCAATAATACAACCTGATGATTCTCGTCATAAACTCCTAGTACAAGGCATTCACTGAAAAAATTAGCGATCTGTTTTGGAGGAAAATTCACAACGGCAATTACTTGAACGCCGATTAACTCATTGATCTTGTAATGATGAGTGATTTGAGCAGAAGACTGTTTAATACCCAATTCGCCAAAATCAATAGTCAATTGGTATGCTGGTTTTTTTGCTTGAGGAAATTCTTTCGCAGATAAAATAGTGCCAATACGAATATCAATTTTTTCAAAATCTGCCCAGTTTATCATAAATTGTTATTAATCATAAAAATAAACAAAATGAAAAGAACAGCAACAGCCATTTGGAATGGTTCAGGAAAAGAAGGTAATGGACAACTTTCTACTCAAAGCACTGTTTTGTCTAATACTCAGTACTCCTTTAATTCGCGTTTTGCAGAGGGTGTAGGAACTAATCCTGAAGAGCTCATTGCAGCAGCGCATGCAGGATGTTTTTCTATGAAACTAACATTTGTATTGGGAGCTGCAGGATTTACAGCTGATAAAATTGAGACAGAATGTGCAATTTCACTCGAAGATGGAAAAATCAATCATTCTTATTTAACTGTAAAAGCAACCGTTCCTGGTATTAGTAAAGAGCAATTTCAATCTTGTGCAGAGGAAGCAAAAAATAATTGCCCGGTAAGTATCGCTTTAAATATGGATAAAACCTTGGTGGCAGAATTGTTGTAATACTAATCAAGTAACTCAACCAATTCTAGTAATTCATGTTTTTTGTAATCACTCGTTGGTGAGTCAAAACATTTGGCAATTTCTTGCAAGAGAATTTGAATCACTCTTTTATGCGGAAGGGGCTTGAAATATCCAGCAGTTAAAGGAACTGAAATCTTTTTGAAATAATTCTCTATGTCTTTGTGTGAATATGCTTGTCCATTGGTAGCGTCTACAAAGAAATGTATCTGATCCATTGGATTTCCAATATAATTGGTATGGTCGTAATCTGATTGGTAGAATGCAATAATGCATTGTTTCGGGATATTAATTATCTTTGCATTAATATCTAATTGGTCGCACATTACTTGGTATAAGATACCATTGGTAATCATGTTTCCTTTTTTACAAGCCAATACTTTATGAATAAAAAAATCGTCTGGATTGGAATAATTTACTTCTACTCCCTTTAAGTGGTAGAAATTATAAATAATGCTTGTTAAAACATTTGCTTGTTCTAGTGGAGTAAGAAAACTATTGAGCTCCAGCCAAATATTCCTTCTTATTTTTTCAATTTCTTGTAATGTTGGGCTGGTTTGTAAATCGGGATATTGAAATTTTGCTACTAGTAATGCGCCAAATAATAAATCGTGATAGGCACTGTCTTTCCATTCTGTAAAATCGGAATATAAATCAGTAAAATGCAATCGATGAATAATCATTTCTATTCTTTCCTGAATTCCTTCATTAGGGGTAGTTTCCCATAGATGTTCCAGATTGGGAATGATCGGCTTTCCATAACCAACAATTTTTTGCGAAACTGTTGAATAAACCTCTTCATCCGGATCATCAATTAGGGTAAATAAGGCATTTAATTCTTTGGTTTCCTGCATAGCGCTGTAGTTATTCTTACATCAAACTAAAATAATATTTCGTTAACAGTTGTATAGAAGTTATCCATCGCTTGTGGATATAAGAAGAAAAAACTGCATAATAATTTCAATTTATTGGCGTTCAGGTTCAAAAATTGACCCTATTCCCATTTTTAACAAGTATTGGATGCTAAGTTGAGTTATCTTGCATCATTATATAAATTTGCCAATGAGTACCTTTATTACCCCCAAATTTGCCAACGTTAAACAGCCATTGCATCTCGAACTTAAAAAAAGAGTTCAGGCTTATTTAGATGAGCATGGAATTGACGGAACCGGAACATCAAAACTATTTACAAAAGCCATTCTTTTAATTGTTGCATTTGTAGGAGTATATATTCATTTAGTTTTTTTTACACCTGCTTGGTACTTCGCAATTGCAGAATCAATTGTACTGGGCGGGTTAGTTGCTGGTATAGGATTTAATGTAATGCATGATGGAAGTCATGGTAGTTTTAGCGGAAACAAAATCATGAATAGGGTTGCGGCATCTTCAATCAGTTTATTGGGTGCTAACCATTTTATGTGGAATATGAAGCACAATATGATTCATCACAGTTTTACCAATATAGATGGGGTAGATGATGATATTGAAATTGGTGTTTTCATGAGAATGGCGCCAACTCAAAAATGGTACAAGGCCCACAAATTTCAACACCTTTATTTTTGGGTATTGTATATGCTGTTATATGTATTCTGGATTTTCTTTACCGATTACAAAAAATATTTTTCTCAAAAAATAGGTAGTGTTCCATTAAAAAAAATGAGCATTGCAGATCATATTGAATTTTGGAGCGTTAAAGTTTACCATGCAGCCGTATTTGTAGTGATTCCTATTGTTTTTGTTGGTTGGGTAAATTGGATTGTTGGTTTTATCATCATGACCTTCTTTGCAGGATTTGTACTAAGTATTGTATTTCAATTAGCGCATACAGTTGAGCATACTGAATTTCCTATTGCCGATATTGAAACACATAAATTACCGGACGAATTTGCAGCACATCAAATTAAAACAACCGCCAATTTTGCAACAAAAAATAAATTGGTAAGCTGGTTAGTAGGCGGATTGAATTTTCAAATTGAACATCATTTATTTCCTAAAATTTCTCATGTTCATTATCCTGCAATCAGTAAAATTGTAAAGAGCATCTGTGAAGAGTACCATTTGCAATACATTGAGTTTCCTACCATGCGCAAAGCAGTAGCTGCTCATGTAAGGTTTTTAAAAGCAATGGGAAAGCCTGACGGTAAGTTATTGGCGCATAGTTATTAAGTTGTTGATTTTAATATTAAAATGAAAAAGCCCTGTCTGGATAAACTCGACAGGGCTTTTTTATTCATTAACCTATTTCAGGTCCATCCAAATTGGTATTTATTTTTTTGAGGTACTTGCTTTTTTGGTAGCTGCTTTCTTCGGACTTGCTTTTTTGGTAGCTGATTTTTTTGCCCCTTTTGAAGCTGCTTTTTTGGCAACCGTTTTTTTGGTAAACGCTCCAGGCACTTGTGCTTCAATCATTTCTTTTACAGCTGCTAATTCAATTGTGGCAACCGTTTCAGGGCTATGTTTGGTTCCATCAGCCTGTTTACCTAGTTTGAGCATTTTCTTTTGAAAACGTATGAATGGACCCCATCTTCCATTTTCAATAGCAATTTTTTCTTCAGGCCATTGAACAATAAATCGATTGGCTTCTTTGGCCATTTTCTTTTCAATGAGTTCATTGATATCCTGCTGACTCAAAGAATCAAAATGATAAGCTCGGGGTATATTGATATAGAGATCATTCCATTTAATGAATGGACCGAATCTTCCTTTGCCTTTTGTTACCGGTTTTTCATCAAAGAACCCAATTGGTGCATCCGCCGATTGTTTTTCCTTCAATAATTCAATGGCTCTTTGTAGATCCATTTCATATAAGTCTTCTCCTTTTGGTATAGAAATGAACTGTTCTCCTAATTTTATATAAGGTCCAAAACGGCCAATATTTACAGATAGCTCTTGTGATTCATATTCGCCAATTGTTCTTGGTAAACTAAATAGTTGCATCGCTTCTTCCATGGTTATGGTTTCGATGCTTTGGTCTTGTTTTAGTTTGGCAAAGCGTGGTTTTTCTGTTTCATCTGCTGTGTCACCAATCTGCACCATTGGGCCATATCTACCCATTCTAGCGATTACTTTTTTGCCAGTGGTTGCATCTATTCCCAACTCTCTTTCACCCTTTGCACGCTCAGCAGTTTCTAAAGTGTGTTCAATGGTTTCATGAAATGGTTTATAAAAGCCATCAATCATATTACTCCATTTCATTCTCCCTTCTGCTATCTCATCAAATTCCTGCTCAATTTTAGCGGTAAAGCCAAAATCCATTACTTTATTAAAATGTTGTTTCAAGAAATCAGTCACCACCATTCCTAAATCGGTAGGGAATAATTTACTTTTTTCAGCACCCGTATTTTCTTGAATGATTTCCTTTTCAATATTATTATTGGCTGTTAGTTTAAATATGGTAACAGCTCTTTTAGTACCCTCTTTGTCTCTTTTTTCTACATAATTCCTTTTTACTATTGTAGAGATAGTAGGAGCATAGGTGGATGGTCGGCCAATACCCAATTCTTCTAATTTTTTTACCAACGAGGCTTCTGTGTATCTGGGTGAGGGTCTGCTGAATTTTTCAGTTGCCAACATCTCAATAAATCGCAATTGCTCTCCTACTTTTAATGGAGGGAGAATGCCTTCTGTATTTTCTTCGTCCTCATCATCCTTTCCTTCCATATACACTTTCAAAAAACCATCAAATTGCATTACTTCACCTGAAGCGGTTAGGTTTTGATTGTTAGAACTGATAGCAATTTTTGCAGTGGTTTTTTCGAAAATGGCTTCACTCATTTGAGAAGCAATGGTTCTTTTCCAAATCAATTCATATAAACGACGCGTTTCTTCATCTCCAACAGTATGATCTCCCATATAGGTTGGACGAATGGCTTCATGTGCCTCTTGAGCACTTTCATTTTTATTTTTGAATTTACGAGGCTGATGATATTTTGCTCCGTAACTATTATTGATTTCTTTACTGATATCTTCCAGTGCAGTTTCACTCAAACTGATGCTATCAGTTCTCATGTAAGTGATCTTTCCACTCTCATATAACTTTTGTGCAATCAACATGGTTTTACTCACACTATACCCCATTTTGCGTGACGCTTCTTGTTGCAAAGTTGAAGTGGTAAAAGGTGCAGCAGGAGAGCGTTTAGCAGGTTTTACCTGAATATCTGTAACGGTATAATCAGCATTTTTACAGCTTTCTAAAAAAGATTGCGTTTCTGGTTGTGTAGTTATTTTAGATGGGCCGTCTGCTTTAAATTGTACTTCTTTTCCATTGATATCTGGAGCTAAAAAAACAGCTTCAACTTTAAAAGAATTTTCGGAAACAAAATGGTTGATTTCTCTTTCTCTTTCTACAATTAATCTTACAGCAACACTTTGCACCCTTCCTGCACTCAAACTTCTTTGCATGCCTATTTTTCTCCAAAGAACTGGGCTTAATTCAAAACCCACTAATCGGTCTAATACTCTTCTGGCTTGTTGAGCATTTACCAGATTCATGTTAATTATTCTTGGATTCGCCACCGCTTTTTTTATAGCAGGAGCAGTGATTTCATGGAAAACTATTCTTTTGGTGATGGCAGGATCTAATCCTAAAACTTCAGCTAAATGCCAGCTGATACTTTCTCCTTCACGGTCCTCATCCGATGCAAGCCAAACCTCATCGGCTTTCTTGGCAAGTTGACGTAATTCTTTTACAACGCGTTCTTTGTCTTCAGGTACTTTGTAACGAGGCAAGTATTGATTGTTTACATCAATCCCCATATCATCTTTTTCTAAGTCTCTGATATGACCGAAACAGCTTTTCACTTCAAAATCTTTTCCAAGAATTTTTTCAATGGTTTTTGCTTTTGCAGGAGACTCAACAATCAGTAAATTTTTTGCCATGTACCTTCCCGATAATTACGGTTTTTTTCAACTTTTTATAATCAATTTCACCAGTCTTTGGGGTACCCCTTCGGGTTGTTCCAAAACAATTCTTGTGATGCAATATTAGGGTAAAGCATCAAATCACAAAAAATCTCCCTACAACTAATTTGCCAAGAAATGTACAATTTTATCCTTTGTGGTACTGGTTTTGTAAATTTTATTATGTCCCAAACCCTTTGTGATTAAGAGTTCCAGCTTTGGTAGTTGTTCGTTTAATAGTGGTTTAACATCTTCGAAACTACAGATATTATCTTCTTCGTCATGAACCCACAAAATGTTGAATTGGGCATTTCTTGCTACCCTGGCTACAGAAAAGTAGCTGATTGGCTCTTTGGCAAGTGCTTCAATAATTTCATAAAAAGCATCTTTTATGGCACCATCTACTTTGATTATTCCAAAAAAATGTTCTACTGCTGTTTTTGTCTCTGTGGCTGGTGCAATCAATACCAGTTTATCAGGTATATTTTTTTTAATTTTTTCCATGGCCAAGGAAGCCGCCAATCCACCTAAAGAATGTGCGATAATTCCATATAATGGGCCAAACTGGTTGTTTACTTCTACAATCATGTCTCTATAGAGTAATGCATTGATTCTCTTTCCTTCAGAACTTCCATGTCCGGGTGCATCAAATGCCAGTAATTCAAATCCTTCCTTTAGCAATGCCATTATATAGTTATCAAACTTATAAGCATAGCTGCCAAATCCATGTACAATCAATATTTTTTTAGCATCCTGCTGATTGCTTTTCCATTGAAAACCATGAATGGAATACTGATTCATCTGAATGGTGAGTGGATTGGCTTTATGAAAAATAGCAGGTGCTATTCTTTTGGCGTTAGACTTAAATGGATTGGAAAATAAATCAAAAGCTAAAAGTGCCGCTCTATGTGGAGAAACCAGTCCTATTGCGTTAATTCTTGTTCTATAATATCCCAGTGCTACTCTTTGTCTAAATTTCATCTTCATGGGTCAAAGATAGCTTTGAACCTATATTTACCCGAAATTCTACCTTTTTTGAAAATAACTGTTTCTATTCATAAACAGTAAGTTATTGATAATCAATTAAATAAATCAAAATTTGAGAAAAACAAAATAAAAGCTTTCGGTATTGGTAAACTTTTTGCAATAACGATTGGTTAGTTATTCTTTTAAAATACTTTTGCAACCCAAAACAACCATATGTATTCTATTCACATACAATTTGAACAAAAAGGGTTGGAGCCAGTAACCCTCCATAATATTGAAGCAGATCAGAGTTTATTAGAGGTTTGTTTAGACAATCATATCGAATTACATCATAATTGTG
>REAV01000002.1 GCA_004294465.1 Sphingobacteriia bacterium
AACTATATGACCTTCGGTTTTCAGTTTTTCAATTAACGCATTGGTCTGGGCTTTGATGTCTTTATCCAATGAAGGATGTTCCAGTGCTTCTTTAAAATAAGCAATGCGGTATTTTTTGTTTGACTCTAAAGCAGCTGCATATTTTTCAACGGGTTTTTGGGAAACAGTACTATCGAACTCATCTTCTCCGGCAATGATTTCCAAGACCAATGCGGCATCTTCAACTGTAATTGAAAAAATACCGATCTGGTCGAAGGAAGAAGCATATGCAATCAAACCATAACGCGATATTCTTCCATAGGTTGGTTTAATGCCAATGATGCCACAAAAATCTGCAGGCTGTCTTACAGAACCCCCTGTATCGCTTCCAAGGCTAATCATACATAGCCCTGCCTGCACCGCAACTGCCGAACCACCTGATGATCCTCCTGAAACCCTTTCCTGGTCTCTGGCATTCTTTACTGGACCATAGCTGGAATTTTCGTTACTGCTGCCCATGGCAAATTCATCACAATTTTGTCTGCCTATAATAATTGCACCGGCATCCAATAATTTTTGGGTTGCTGTTGCATTATAAATGGAAGTGAAATTTTCGAGAATGGCTGATGCTGCAGTAATGGTATGCCCTTTATAACAAATCACATCTTTCAATCCAACGATCACTCCATGTAATGGTTCGATTGCTGCACCTGAAAGGCGAAGCGCATCCAATGCATGTGCTTTTGCCATTGCTTCTTCCTCATAGATTTCAATAAAAGCATTGAGTGAAGCATTTGCTTTGATGGCATCTATATAAAAACAAACGGCCTCCACACAGGTGGTTTGGCCGTTCTGCAATGCAATATGATAGTCTTTGATTGAATTAAACCGAAACAAAGGCTTTGTTTATGATTCCTTTAAATATTAAGCAGGCGTATTGTCTTTTTCTTTCATGCCATCTTCTAATTCTTTCTTCACATTGTTTTTGGCGTCGTTGAACTCACGAATACCTTTACCAAGGCCTCTCATGAATTCTGGTATTTTTCTACCACCAAATAAAACCAACACAACTATTCCGATGATCAATAATTCTTGAAATCCAAGATTGCCCATAATGATAAGTTTAAGAGTGTAAAGTTACTATAAATCAGATGCAGATTAAACAAATATTGTTAATTCCTGGAATATGCAATAAAAAAAGCGCCCTGAAGATATCGGGACGCTTTAAAATGATATAACTGAATACTAGAAACGTTTTTCTTTAATACGAGCACTTTTACCGCTACGCTCACGTAGATAAAACAACTTAGCACGACGTACTTTACCTACTTTATTCAATACAATAGAATCGATATTTGGAGAAAGGATAGGGAACAAACGTTCTACACCCACTCCATCAGAGATTTTACGTACAGTGAAAGAGGCTGTAGCGCCTGTTCCTTGGTGCTTAATCACATCTCCACGAAAACTCTGGATACGTTCTTTACCACCCTCTACAATTTTATAATTAACGGTAATATTATCACCTGCTTTAAACTTCGGATGAGTTTTCTTAGTAGTTAACTGATCGTGTACAAACTGAACTGCTGCGTCCATAACTTTTAATTTTTGCGGACGGCAAAGGTAGTGAAAAAATTAGAAAAGAGCATACTCATTTCTGATTTTTTTTACCTGGCCACATTTACTGCCCTTTTTTCTCTAATAACGGTTACTTTGATCTGACCAGGATAGGTCATTTCTGTCTGAATCTTCTGAGCTATTTCGAAACTCAGCTTATCGCTGTCCATATCGGTTACTTTATCGGCCTCCACAATAACCCTTAATTCACGTCCAGCTTGAATTGCATAAGCTTTTTCTACCCCTTGGTAGGCCAAAGCCAGGTTCTCCAGATCCTTGATTCTTTGGAGGTATTGTTGCATGATTTCCCTTCTGGCACCCGGTCTTGCCCCGCTAATAGCATCACAAGCCTGAATGATAGGAGAGATCACGTATAACATTTCCATTTCATCGTGGTGAGCGCCAATTGCATTTACAACAGCTGGGTTTTCACCATATTTTTCAGCCAATTTAGCCCCTAATAATGCATGGCTTAGTTCAGTTTCTTCATCTGGAACCTTACCAATATCATGCAATAATCCAGCTCTTTTGGCCAGTTTTGGGTTCATTCCGAGTTCAGAAGCCATGATTCCGCATAAATTAGCCGTTTCACGACTATGCATCAACAGGTTCTGTCCATAAGAAGACCTGAAACGCATTTTACCCACTATTCTGATCAATTCTTTGTGCAATCCATGGATACCCATTTCAATAACGGTCCTTTCCCCAATTTCCATCACCTGCTCTTCTAATTGACGACGGGTCTTTTCAACCACTTCTTCAATACGGGCAGGGTGAATTCTTCCATCGGAAACCAGTCTTTGTAAGCTTAAACGAGCTATTTCTCTTCTTAGAGGATCGAAAGAAGAGAGAATAATAGCTTCAGGTGTGTCATCAACAATTAAATCAACCCCAGTTGCCGCTTCAATAGCGCGGATATTACGACCTTCTCTACCAATGATCTGACCTTTAATTTCATCGGTTTCCAGGTTGAAAACAGTAACTGTATTTTCAATCGTAATTTCTGCTGCTGTTCTTTGGATAGATTGAATAACAATTTTACGGGCCTCTTTATTGGCTTTCTGCTTAGCTTCTTCAATGATATCTTGCTGTAAGGATAAAGCCTGGGTATGGGCTTCCTGCTTAAGGCTTTCAATTAACTGTGTTTTTGCATCATCAGCACTCAATCCGGCAATTTTTTCCAATCTGCGGATATGTTCTTCCTGGTGTTTCTCTAACTCGGTACGCTTTAAATTCACCACTTCAATCTGGCGATTGAGGTTTTCTTTAATGGCTTCATTTTCCTTAACCTGCTTGTCTATGGAAGCTTCTTTCTGGTTAATAGTGATTTCTTTCTGCTTAACACGATTTTCGGTTTCTCCGATTTTTCGGTTCTTCTCCAATAATTCTTTGTCGTGATCTGCTTTCAGTTGAACAAAACGCTCTTTGGCTTCTAACTGCTTTTCTTTTTTAATTGTTTCAGCCCTTAATTCGGCTTCTTTTAAGATGTTTTGTGCCTGATTTTCTGCGTCTTCTAACTGTTTTTTGGTGTTTTTGGCGAAAATAAATCTACCCGCTATAACTCCTATAACTAGCGCTACAGTAGCCGATATGATTAATAATATTGCTTGATCCATGGTGTTGGCAAGGGTTTAAATTGTTCACAATCCTATTTGTCTGATCACATCTCATTTAATACTAATAAGTAATGATTCGTTACGAAGATAACAAGAAGATCGCAGATTTAAGTTGAAGGAGATAAGAATTGTGATAGTTCTATAAAAAGGGCATCAATCCTTACCCTCGAGCAGGGCTTTTTCAATCATGTTGCCTAGTTCGGCTATTTGATTGGCAGCATCGGTCCATTGAACAGGCTGGGAGCCTGTTTCTTTTTGTTCTGTTGCAAACCATAAAAGTACCATGGCGATATAGTCCTGCATGTCTTTACCCGCAAATTGAGTTTTGAATGAATTGATCTTATCATTGATCAGGGCAGCCGTTTTACGCACCATTTCCTCATCTGCCGGTTCAATTTTTAATCGGTAACTTCTATCGGCGATTACAATATTTACGGGTATCAGTTCATTCATATGTTTAGGCATGCAGCAATGCCAGGCATTTGTCTATTTCTTTTAGATAGGTATCTATTTTTTTCTGTAATGCTTGTTTTTGTGAATCATCCCAATGGCCACCAGTAATTTGAACAGCTGTTACTTTTTGTTCTAATTGTTCAACCTGTAGATTTTTTGCTAATTGATTGCTTTGTAATACCGCAATTTCCTTCTGCAATTTTTTATTCTCTTTTTGCACTTGCTTGTATTCTTTTATGAGCAATTGCAATTTTTCGTGCAGGTGGTGAATATGTTGGTTAATGTCGGTCATTATTTTCTGATTTCTGCCTGAATTTCTTTTTCAAAACATTGAATCAATTTCCCCATCATGCCATCAATCTCGGTATCAGTAAGCGTTTTGGCATCATCCCAAAAAGTAAAACTTACTGCCATAGACTTTTTGTTGGTGCCCAATTTCTCGCTTTCAAATAAGTCGAACAAATGCATTTGCTGAAGTTTAGGCAATTTAATGGTTTGTATTGACTTTTCAATAGCTCCATAGGTAATTGCTTTATCTACTACCAATGCAAGGTCTCTTTGTACAGCAGGATATTTATTGACTTCTTTGTAAACAATTTGCTTTTTTTGAACAGCGCTCATTATTTTTTTGAACGTGAAATCGAGCATGTACACCGGCTGCTTCAAATCGAATGCAGCTAGTTTTTTATTGCCTACAACAAGGATCTGACCCAATAATTGTTTGTCGGAATAAATATGGATTGCTGATTCATTTTCTACCAGTTCAAAACGAATATTCGATAAACCGCAATACTGAAGAATGGCTGTAGCCAAGCCTTTCATCGAATAGAAATCCATCTGACTACTTTTGCTTCTCCATCCCTGATCTTGATTGTTGCCGGTTACGAACAAACAAAAATGTTCTTCTTCTACAAATCCATCTTCTTTGGGTTGATAGGTTTTTCCAAATTCAAATAATTGAAGATTATTGTTTTTTCTGTTTAAATTATACGCAATGGTTTCTAATCCGCTCTCTAACATGGAAGGTCTCAGCACATCCAATTCAGCACTTAAATTATTCATCATTTTCACCAAATGCAAACTACTTTCTTCATCAAAATATTTGCTGTTAGTAATTGAATTGGTAATGATTTCTGTAAAGCCTTTCCCAATTAAAAATGTCGCGATTTTTTCGCGCAAATTTTCTTTGATACCCAAACCATCTACAGCTGGGCTAATGCTTATTAACGAAGGGATTTCAACATTGTCTAATCCATCAATTCGTAAGATCTCTTCAACTATATCTGCAGGAATACTAATGTCTGGTTTACTGTAAGGAACTTCTACCATTAGTTCATCCATTCCTTCTTTAACAATACCAAATCCTAATGCAGTAAGTATTCTTTTTACCTTGTCTGAGTGATAATTTTTACCACTTAATTTTTTGAGGTAATGATTTTTAATGGTTACTGTTACCCTTGGTGCAGGGTTTGGATAAAGGTCCACAATATCACTGCTGATTTCTCCACCTGCTAGCTCTTTGATCAATAGGGCAGCACGTTTCAGCACATTTACTGTATTGGATATATCAATTCCTTTTTCAAATCTGGTTGCTGCATCGGTTCTTAAACCATGACGTATAGATGTTTTTCGGATAGTGGTTGAATGGAAACAAGCACTCTCTAAAAATATGGCTTTCGTATTTGCATTAACGCCACTTTTTGTTCCACCAAAAACACCAGCAATACACATGCCTTCTGAAGCATTACAAATCATTAGGTCTGCTGCATTCAGCTTTCTCTCTTTATCGTCGAGTGTAGTAAATATGGTTTGATCAGGGCAATTTTTTACAATGATTTCATTGCCAGTGATGGCAGCTGCATCAAATGCATGTAAAGGTTGACCTGTTTCATGCAGAATATAATTCGTGATGTCTACAATATTGTTGATGCTTCTAACACCTATTGCGGTGAGTTTATTCACTAGCCATTCTGGAGAAGGTTTTACCGTTACTCCGCTAATGGTAAGTCCCGAATAGCGAGGGCAATCAATGCTATTTTCAACACTCACTTTTATGGGTAGATCATTGTTGTCCGCTTTAAAGCTATTGTTGAAAGGAGATTTTACCCTTGTTTCTTTTTGATGATGGGTTAAATAGGCGCAAACATCTTTTGCGACACCCATATGGCTCATGGCATCCATTCTGTTGGGCGTTAACCCTATTTCATAGATCCAATCGGAATATGGATTAAAATACTCTGCTGCAGGAGTGCCAGGAATTGCAGTTGCTGGAAGTATGATAATTCCAGCATGGCTTGTACCAATGCCTATTTCGTCTTCTGCACAAATCATTCCCTGGCTTTCTTCGCCACGGATTTTTGCAAGTTTCATTGTTAATGGTTCGCCGCCAACCGGGTAGATTGTAGTGCCAACCGTTGCTACCACTACTTTCTGTCCTTTTGCCACATTAGGGGCACCACAAACAATATTCAATAATTGGTCTGTTCCAATATTTACTTTGGTTAAAGAAAGTTTATCGGCATTTGGATGCTGCTGGCATTCCATCACTTCTCCTATTACTAATCCTTTTAAACCGCCCTTGATTTTTTCGTATTGTTCCAAACTCTCTACCTCCAATCCAATGGAAGTTAAAATCTTAGATAATTGAACCGGATCGATCGCTTCGGGTAAATATTCAGATAACCAATTGTAACTAATTGTCATACTTGCTGCTACTTTGAAATGGGCAAATTTAAGGTATCTGAATCAAGGATGGGTATTTTTAAAAAAAATGTGTGTAAAGTTTACTTTACATTACTTTTATCATAGTTTTAATAAAAAAACATGAAATCGAATTGGTTATTGCCGAATTTTTTCAAAAAGATAGGCGCTGTTATTGCCCCACTTGGCTTGATAGTTTGGATACTTGGTCAGATTGGTTTTTTTGATCAATACATAATTGGAGAATCAACTGCTATGAATTACCCATACTGGCCTAAAGTTGCTTTATTAGCAATTTCATTTTTCAGCTTCTTTTTTGGCGTTTATTTTATGGTCTTTGTAAAAGAAAAAAAAGAGGATGAATTCATTGATCGATTGAGATTAATGTCATTTCAAAGAGGAGCTTTCTTCCAATTATTTTTTATGATTATCGCATTTATATGGATGATTGTATTTGATAAAGAACCAGCAGGAGATGGAGGTTTAGAGGTATTTCTTATTTTTCTAATTAGTTTATTCTGGCTTTTTTATATTGTTCATTTTAATGTTTCCCTTTATTTAATCCGAAAAAGAGCTGATGAAGAATTTAGTTAAAGAAGAGCGTCAAAAAATTAATATGACTCAACAGGAATTAGCGGATAAAATTGGAGTGTCAAGACAATCAATCTTTGCAATTGAAACAGGCAAGTATGTGCCATCTGCTATACTGGTTTTAAAAATTGCCCAACTTTTCAAGCGGAAAGTGGAGGATATTTTTATGCTAGAAATGGAGGATTGATAATACGGGTATTGTTAAGATTCAACGCCAATTGAATAATAATCGGATCAACAATTTCCAATCCGAACCTTTCAAAAATGAAGGTTAGTATTGTATAATACTTTTAGAATTACCAATGCCTTCATTTTTGGGCAGAGAGGAGTGGGATTAATGCATCAGATAAATTACCATTGCCTTCATTTTTAGACAAGATGCTTGAGCTTTCTACATTAATTCATCCACTTCGAAAATTGTACGAAATCCAGCCATGCCAAAATTGTATCAAACAACCATTTTTTAACTGAAGAACCGTGAAAGCACCCAAACTCAGGTACGTAATTTCCTCCGAATGAGTCCGTGTTTCTCGAAATTTCTTTCTACACATGACTTTGTTAATTTCTCCAAATAAAAGAGTAAAACTTTTGAAAATAGGGGATAAGCTTAGTAATTTGTGTGGATAGGTGGTTTTTGGCTGTTAATAAGCATGGTATAGCCTGTGGAATAATATAGATGAATCATTTATTTTGGCTACCAAATACTTCCCATTATATTCGCTCCCCTTCATTGAACAGGAAACAATTTGGTAACATAGAATTAATTCAGTTGAATGAAGTGTTTCTTAACTAACCCAAAGCATTTGCCACTTTATGGATATTACGAGTTTAAATAAAGATAGAAAAAGAAGAAAACCATCTGTTGATCTAAGTACCATGGTTTATGGTAAGGTTCCTCCTCAAGCCAAAGAATTAGAAGAAGCGGTGTTAGGAGCAATTATGCTTGAGAAAAGCGCATTCGATACGGTATCGGAAATCATCAAGCCGGAATGTTTTTATGTGGATGCACATAAATACATTTTCGAGGCCATGCAATCTTTGCAACAAAAAAGTGTGCCTATCGATATTCTCACCGTGGTAGAAGAATTGAAAGCTCAGGAGAAATTGGATATGGTTGGCGGTCCTTATTTTGTGACCAAACTCACGAATTCTGTTGTTTCTACTGCTAATATTGATGCACATGCGCGTATTGTTTTGCAGAAATTTATCCAAAGAGAATTAATTAGAATCAGTGGTGAAATTATTGGAGATGCATATGAAGACAGTACCGATGTTTTCGATTTGCTGGATCATAGTGAAACACTCATGTTCAACATCACCAACAATTATTTAAAAAAGAATTTTGAGGATATTGGTAATGTAATGGTCAAAACCATTAATCGCATTGATGAACTAAGAACTAAAACCGAAGAAATTTCTGGAGTACCAAGTGGCTTTGCAACCATTGATAGAATTACCTATGGATGGCAACCTACGGATTTGATTATTCTTGCAGCAAGACCTTCAGTAGGTAAAACCGCATTTGCTTTAAACCTTGCAAGGAATGCAGCGTTGCATCCTACAAAACCTGTTGGTGTTGGTTTCTTTTCATTGGAGATGAGTGCTGCACAATTGGTTCAAAGAATTTTAAGTGCAGAGAGCGAAATTGAAATGCAGAAAATAAGTCGTGGTAAATTAGAAGATCACGAGTACCAGCAATTGCATAGTAAAGGGATAAAAAAATTAGAATCAGCACCGATCTATATTGATGATACTGCTGCTTTGAACATTTTTGAATTCAGGGCAAAGGCCAGAAGGTTGGTGAATAAACATCATGTAGGGGTAATCATTATTGACTATTTGCAATTGATGAGTGGCAGTAACGACAAAGGCGGAAACCGCGAGCAGGAAATCAGTAATATCTCCAGAAACCTAAAAGCATTGGCTAAAGAATTAAGTGTTCCGATCATTGCATTGAGTCAGTTGAGTCGTGCGGTGGAAACCAGAAAAGAAAGTAAAATGCCACAGTTAAGTGATCTTCGCGAATCTGGTGCCATTGAACAAGATGCTGATATGGTCATGTTTATTTATCGACCAGAATATTACGAAAACATGAGTAACGAAAATGGAGAAAGCACCATTGGAGAAACACATATTAGAATTGCAAAACACAGAAACGGATCTCTAGAAACCATTAAACTAAGGGCCAAATTAGCGATTCAGAAATTTGAAGAATGGGATGATGACAGCAATACTGGTTCTAATTGGAGACCAATCACACCAAACCTTCCAACTGGTGGAAATGCAGGTGCTGGAGATGGGCCTAAATTTTTTATACAAAAAGGAAGCAAAATGAATGGAGAAGAATTTGATGAAGGAATTGATCAAGATGCTCCTTTTAGTTAATGGTAATTCAGTATGAAAAAAATCGTATTCTTTTTTATTGGCTGTCTTATATTTCAAATAGGGTTTTCTCAAAAATGTGATCCTTCCAAAACACCTATTGTTTTTGTACATGGTTTTTTAGGTAGTGGAGATACTTACGCAACTCAATTTCAGCGCTTCCTTTCCAATGGATATTGCACCAAGCAATTATTTGTTTTTGATTGGAACAGTATTGGAGCAAGAGGCAATACCAATGCACTATTAGATTCATTCATTCAAAATGTTTTGAATAAATCGGGTGCCGAAAAAGTTAACCTGGTTGGTCACTCTGCTGGAGGTGGAATCGGGTATAGTTATTTAAACGATTCTTTGCGTGCATTGAAGGTTGCCCATTATGTGCATGTTGGTAGCGGAAAAAATACAAAGCCTGCTGGAAAACGAGGTGAAGTGCCTACCATGAATATTTATTCTACTGACGATAAAGTGGCCAAAGGTGGTGCAATACCAGAGGCGGTGAATGTGCAGCAATCAGGGAATGATCATTATCAAGTTGCTACCAGTGAAGCTTCCTTTATCAATATGTATTCATTCT
>REAV01000003.1 GCA_004294465.1 Sphingobacteriia bacterium
TAAATATTATCGTCCCAAACATAAATTTTTGCTTGGCCTGTATTCATTGACCTTGTTTTGGCTCTACCCTTTTCTAATTGTAAGCGCAGTATTTTTTAATTGGGAATTGGCATTGGCAGTTTTTGGAATTAGGTTTATAGTACAAACATTTGTTTATTTTAAAACCATGAAAAAATTGAATGAATTTGATTTATTTCCATGGTTTTTATTATTGGATATTTGGATGTTTTTTTATTTCATCTTTACAGCACCAGCCATATGGAAAGCACCCCGGAAAAATTGGAATTAATTACTCAGTACTTCGATGACTTTAGCCAAAGTCAAATTCACCAATTTGGATTATTAGATGAATTATATAAAGAATGGAACGCAAAAATAAATGTTGTCTCCAGAAAAGATATAGACAGTATTTATTTACACCATGTATTACATTCATTAAGTATTGCAGCAATTGTTGAATTTGTTCCAGGCTCGAATATCATCGATATTGGCTGTGGTGGAGGATTTCCGGGTATCCCATTGGCCATTTTCTTTCCTGAAGTTAAATTTCATTTAGTAGATAGCATTGCAAAGAAATTAAAAGTAGTAGAAGCGGTTTGCGATGCAGCAGGAATAAAGAATGTTACCACACAACATACTAGAGCAGAAGATATTAAAAATAGAAAATTTGATTTTGCTATCTCCCGTGCAGTGGCACCATTAAAAGATTTATTACAATGGAGCATGCCTTTATTGAAAAAACAACCTGGTGCTGCATCTGGTCCAGATTTTATTAGAAACGGATTGATCTGTTTAAAGGGTGGAGATTTGGCCCAGGAAATATTTGAAAGTGGAGCCAGACCCAAAATGATGCCCATCTTTAAAATATTCCCTGAACCTTATTTCGAAGAAAAATTTATCATTCACGTTGCTAAATAAATAGCATCTCCATTTTTTAATCCGGAATTACTAATTTGTTATTAGTACGATTGATATCAGCTAAACGCATGCTTGGATCAATCTCAATTTGCTTAATATCTTTAATAGGACGATTACTCGTAAAACTATAATCTGGA
Source organism: Sphingobacteriia bacterium (assembly GCA_004294465.1). GTDB lineage: Bacteria > Bacteroidota > Bacteroidia > Chitinophagales > Chitinophagaceae > Sediminibacterium. Next base: position 1,056 of record REAV01000003.1, read on the forward strand.
TGAGTCCATCTCCACTCAGCATGAACAGTTCTTGGAATAGCATTCTCTGCTGGTTTTTGCCCGTACATTAAATCCAATGGAATAACATGTAATTCCTGTGTTCCATCTTTAAATGTAATCAGCACATCAATTGGCATAGGCATTTTTCCTACTCGCTTAACAGTGATGGATGTTTTGTCATTTACAACAGCAATATCCCCTACTGCATAGTCAATGGTCTTTGTACTATAGATCCAATATTCTTTATACCAGTCTAATTCCATTCCACTTATTTTTTCTGCAATCCTGATAAAGTCATTTGGATTGGGATGTTTAAATCTCCATGTGTTATAGTAAGCTAATAATATTTTGTCTCTTATAGTATCTCCAACTATATAACCCAATTGCTCCATAAAAACAGCACCTTTACTGTATGCTGTACTAGTAGATGCAAAATTGGTATTGAAATGATCTGCATGTGTACTTGCTGGTTCTTCTAACCCACTCTTCGCTAGATTAAAATAGGATCTGTAAGAACCATCATAAAAGAAACCTGTTCGCCCTCGCAAAGTAGCCTGTACACGATTGGTGGCATAATCAGTAAAACCTTCATCCATCCATGCATACAATGATTCGTTACTTCCCATCATCATCTGATACCAACTATGCATCCATTCATGTATAGCGGTTCCAACACTTGCGCCACTCAGCAATGTGGCCATTGGATATTCCATTCCAATTATTGGATAAGCCAGTGCAACTGTATCGGCTAATTTCTGCCATCTGTTTTCCAATGAGTCAACAGCTTTGTATACTACACGAATTAACGGACCATTGGTTAGTTTTCGTGTAATCAATTTATAATTGGGATCTGCAGCCCACATAAAATCATGCACATTATAGGTTTGCCATTTCCAGGTTTTTGTAGCTGAAGTTGTGTTACTTAATTTAGTTCCAGGAGCTTCATACCCAAAGCCCACTTCATTGGCATTCAATAAATCTCCTCCAGCAGTAACCATGTAATTTTTATCGATTGTAATAGAAACATCATAGTCTCCCCAAACTCCATAAAATTCTCTTGCGATATATGGATTTGCATTCCAACCCTGGTAATCATATTCAACCATTTTAGGATACCATTGACTCATACTGTAACGTATTCCTTCTTTATTATCTCTTCCGCTTCTTCTTACTTGCAAAGGCACCTGGGCTTCAAACGCAACATCCATCAACACTTTTGTTTTTGGTAAGATTGGTTTCGCAAGAACTACTTCTAAAATAGTTTCATGAACCTTAAGTTGCTGTGCAACTCCATTAATCACTACGGATTGTACATTTTGAAATCCAATTTCACTTGGAGTCAATTTGCTGATTCTATCTTTTACTCTAGGATCCCAATCTAACCCATCGGATTGTCTTCTTGGATTTGGATCGCTGATTCTGATCTTTCCTAATTCTCTGCTACGCATATCCATACTGCTATTCGGCTGAAAAGCATTCCAGTACAAATGAAAGAACACTCTTGTTAAAGTATCAGTTGAATTATTCGAGTATTCAATTTTTTCAGTACCAGAAAAACGATTGGTTACAACATCCATTTTTACATTGATATTGTATTTTATTTTCTGCTGCCATCTTTCTGGTTGGGAGAATACAAAAACAGCAGAGATTAACAACGAAAATAGTAAGATAGGTTTTCTCATAATATTGTATTATTAAAAAAAGATTGGTAAATTTCAGTAATTTAAATTTATGATGGAAAAGAAATTTATAGAAGGCTATCCCTATGCAAAATATCATAAAGAATCCTATGATTCTTCATCAATGTATCAAAAATCTAAGGTTTTCTTCGAATGGATGAACTTAAGAAGAACTGTTCGTGAGTTTTCAAATGAACCCATTTCAAAAGAAGTCATTTACAATATCATCAAAACAGCATCAACAGCCCCTTCTGGCGCACATAAACAACCATGGACATTTTGTATAGTGAGCGATCCAGCAATTAAAAAAAGGATAAGAGAAGCAGCAGAAATGGAAGAAAAAGAAAGCTATGAAAACAGAATGAGTGAAGAATGGTTAACAGATTTAGCTCCTTTAGGAACTGATTGGCAAAAGCCATTCCTAGAAATAGCACCTTACTTAATCATTGTTTTCAAAAGAAGTTATGAGTTTGAAAACAATGGAAAAAAACGACAAAATTATTATGTTACAGAGAGCTGCGGTATAGCATGTGGATTTTTATTAGCAGCAATTCACAATGCTGGGCTTGTGGCACTTACTCACACTCCTAGTCCAATGAATTTTCTAACCAATTTATTACAAAGGCCGGAAAATGAAAAACCATTTTTATTAATCCCAGTCGGCAAAGTTGCATCGGAATGCTGGGTTCCAGATTTACAGAGAAAGGCGATTCAAGAAATTATAGTAGAATATTAATTATTACTTCCCCTGAACCACCAAAACAATTTCCCCTTTAACTGTTTTGGTTTTAAAATAATCAGCTACTTCCTGTAAGCTGCCTCTTTTATTTTCTTCATATAATTTAGTCAACTCTCTGCTAACTGAACAATTTCTATCTGCACCAAAATAAGTAGCCAACTCTTCCAAGGTTTTAACAAGGCGCATCGGACTTTCATAAAAAATCATGGTGCGTTCTTCTTCTACTAATTTTTTCAATAAAGTTTGTCTTCCTTTTTTTAAAGGCAAGAATCCTTCAAACACAAATCGATTGGTGGGTATGCCGCTATTGACTAGGGCAGGAACAAATGCCACTGCTCCAGGCAAGCATTCTACCTTAATGTTTTTTTGGATACATTCTCTAACCAATAAAAAAGCAGGGTCGGATATTCCAGGAGTACCTGCATCGGTAATCAAGGCCATTTTTTTGCCTGCCAATAATTGATCGGCCAAATGCGCTACTACTTTATGCTCATTGTGTTGGTGATATGGAGTGAGTGGCTTTTCAATTTTATAATGATTCAATAATTTAGAGGAGGTTCTGGTATCCTCACATAAAATTAAATCCACCTGTTGCAATATTTCTAAAGCACGTAAAGTGATGTCTTTTAAATTTCCAAGTGGAGTAGGAACTAAGTATAGCAATTGATTAAATTAATTCAATCTCAAAAAACTCCATTACTTGATTGGCCAATAATTGCTTACTGGCATTTTCAGCAATGGTTTTGGCTTCATCTGCTGATCCTGCTTCAATGGATAGAGTAATATGTTTTCCAACACGAACATCTTGAATAGAATCAAGACCCAAATTTTGCAATCCCCCTAAAACAGCTTTTCCCTGTGGATCCAATAAATCTTTTAAAGGCATTACGGTAACCTGAACTGTATATATCATGATTCAACTTGTTTGAAGAGCAAAGATAGAATTACATAGGCAAAAAATCCAATGGAAACTGCCAACCAACCAAAAAGGATTGAAGTCAAACCAGAAATTAGCAAAACCAGGACGAAAGGAGCTGCTTTTTTTGCAGAAAAGCCTTTGAACTTTAATGCTAACATAGGCAAAGTAGAAATCATTAAATAACTGCTCAATCCGATTAATCCATACCAAACCCATTTATTCAACACCAGATTATTGATCCATTCGATTGAATTGTACCAATACAATATTGGGAAAGACGCAAACAACATGCCGATAGCAGGTATTGGCACACCTTTAAATCCAAATTGCTGGGTGGTATCAATATTAAAACGCGCTAAACGAAATGCACCAGCACAAGGAATGAGTAGCGCAGGTAACAAGTAAACAAAAGCAATATCCAGTCCGCCCGGGTCTTGTGAAAAACTCAATCTTAAGAATTGAAATGCAATCAAGCCAGGAGCAACACCAAAACTTACCACATCGGCTAAAGAATCTAATTGCTTTCCCATCTCTGATGGCACTTTCAATAAACGAGCAACAAAACCATCAAAAAAATCTACAATCGCAGCACCAATAATGAACCATCCCGCCCACATCATTTTTTCGGGAATGGATACCAAATTTTCCCCTTCACTGGTTACCGTAAGGGTTAAACCAGGTTGCAAAATGTAAATGATAGCAATACATCCCAGAAACAAATTGCTTAGTGTAAATAAATTAGGAATCTGTTGCTTCATATTTATTTCTTTTTCATCAAAGTTTCAATCTCTTCAACTGTGATTGGAATATTTTTCATTAGATCGATACTACCAGACTTGGTAATCCAAAAATTATTTTCAATTCGAATGCCCATTTTTTCTTCTTCAATATATATACCTGGTTCAATAGTAAATAACATGCCTGCCTGAACAGGCGTAGTTCTGGTGCCTAGATCATGCACATCAATTCCTAAATGATGAGAAATTCCATGGTACAAATATTTTCTATAAGCGCGATTTGTCGGGTCTTCATTTTTGATATCGGCTTTATTCAATAAACCAATTTTTATAAATTGCTTGGTTGCTTCCTCTCCTACTTTATCTGTGTAATCTACAATGCTAATGCCGGGCTTTAAAATTGATTTAGCATAGTTATGCAAATGCAAACATGCATTGTACACTATTTTTTGACGAGGGGTAAATTTTCCGTTAACAGGAATGGTTCTTGTTAAATCGGCATTGTATCCACCATATTCTGCACCAAAGTCCATGAGAATTAAATCACCAGATTTACATTCTGCATTATTAGACACATAATGCAGGGTTCTGGCATTATCACCACTGGCAATAATACTTCCATATGCCGGTCCGGTTGCACGTTGACTTAAAAAACTATGGAATATTTCTGCTTCAATTTCATATTCATTTACACCAGGCTGAATAAATTTCAATAATCTTCTAAAAGTTTTTTCAGTTATGTCAATGGCTTTTTGAACAACTACAATCTCTTCCTTGCTTTTAATTGCACGAAGTTCTTTCATTATTTTAGCGGCGCGTTGAAACTGATGTAGGGGATAGCTCAATTTCATTTCATCCACAAAACGATATTCGCGGGTTCTTATAGGTGATGCTTTCCGATCATTTTCATTTGTATCTAAATATATGGTATCTGCTAAATGAATCCATCCCTGTAACATTGCATCCAAACTATCTAACCAAATAATTTCTTTAATGCCTGAAATGGTACTGGCTTCTGAAGCTCTTAATCTTTTGCCATCCCATTTTTCTTTTAGTGCATTTGGCCTAACTAAAACCAATACTTCTTTGTACTTAGGATCCGGGCAATCCGGGAAAAGAATCAACATGGTGTCTTCCTGTTCAATTCCTGACAGCCAATATAAATCACTATTCTGTTTGAAAGAATGCAATGCATCACCATTACCTGGCCATTCATCATTGCTTACAAAAACAGCAATGCTGTTAGGCAACATTTTTTTGACAAATCTTTTTCTGTTATTGATGAAAATTGCAGGATCGAGGGGTAAGTATTTCATGTGCTAAATATGAACACACAATATACAATAGGGAATTAAGAAATATGAATTAAGAATGAAGAATTATGAGTTAAGTATAACCCAATAACCTAGAACCTTACGGTTGGGCATTTTACCGATTTGCCTGCTGAAGAAGAGAATAATCCATGTTTTACAATAGAGAGTTCATAAGCCCCACGTACAGAAGTTCCTGAGTTAACAGAACTGGTTGAAGCATCATAGTTTACAGTAAATTTTATATCATTTATTTGGAAACCTACTACAGGAATAATGGCATCATTCTTTCGATAATACAACCCAAGAATTAATTGCTTAACTCCATCACCAGTTAAATCTCTATTCGCATTCATTCCTAAAACAATTTCATTGGAGGTTCCCATAACACTATAATAAATATTGGGATTGACTATCCAAACATCCTGCACTTTAATGCTGGCATTTGCAAAAAAAGTATAGCGCATATCAATTTTGCTGTCTGTAACAGAAGATTCAAAAAAACTTTCTTTTGGCCGATTGATATGATCGATAGATATACCTGCATTGAAATATGCATTTTCTGATGCAAATAACGCATAGTTCACCCCCATAGAAAGATCTAAATAAGCTGCCTGACTAAAGGCAAATGGTTCATTGCTTGGAATAGTCGTTTCAAAAAACTGACCATTCCACTGGTTGTCGAAAGTCAATTTAGAAAAATCAATTCTTTTTGAAACAATGCCTGCTGAAAAACCTGCGCTTAGCAAACTCTTATAACCCAGCATCTGGTGATAGGCTAATGATAAATTGGCACTGGTAGATGATAAACTTCCAGCGCCTGCAACATCTCTCATGATACCCCCACCAATTCCCATCCATCCATTTTCAAAACGATTGGCAAATAATTTGGAATCAGCCCAAATACCCATTGTTTTATATGGGCTAGATGCAGAAGCCCATTGATTTCTATAATTACCTCCAATCCGATAATCCATATCAGGATTAAAACCAGTATTTGCAGGATTTACAAATAATGGATTATTGAAATACTGAGAAAAATTGAGTCCTTGCCCAATTGATTCTTTAAAAGAAACAATCAGAAAGAAAATAAAAAATATCGATTTAAAAATTTTCATTTGTTGAATTCAGTTATCGCAATAAAGTTATATCGCCTTTTCTAAATGCTTTGACTTTATCAGAAAATTCAATTTCCAATGTATAATTGTATACTTCTTGTGGTTGAATTTTTCCATTGTATTTTCCATCCCAACCCTCATTTATATTTGTTCCTATATATACCAATACGCCCCATCGATTGTATATTCTCCAAGTCATTTTTGCAACGCCAAAACCGCGAACATAGATTTTTTCATTCAGTCCATCTCCATTGGGCGAAAAGGCATTCGGCACATCAAATAAAGGATTTACTTCTGCCACAATTGGCTCACAATATTTAACGGTACAACCAACTGTATTGGTGGTAGATAAACAAACATTATAGGTACCTGAAGCATTAAATGAATAACGAATACTAGTATCTCTCCTATTGGTACTAATGACTTTACTATCACCAAAATCCCAGTAATAAGAAGCACCACCGGTAGATAAATTGGTAAATGTATAGATTTGATTTGCACCAGTTGTTCTTGGGGTATAGTCAAATAATGAAGTAGGATTAGGACTTACTAATATTGATTTTGTAAACGATTTTGTTTTAATTACATCACATGTATTGTTATCGGTAACATCAACTGTTACAGAATAAACACCAGGAGCAGCATAAATATGTGATGGGTCTGCTTGTGTACTGGTTGGTGAACCATCACCAAAATTCCAGACAAAACTTACCCCTCCCGTTCCTGTATAAGTAAATTTAGTTGCAGTTCCTATACAAGCTGTATCAGCAGTGAAATTGGGCACAAATGAATTAGATACCCTCACCGTTTGTTCTATATAATCATCTTCATTGCAAAACAATGGATCTTTTAAAGTTAATCGAACAATATATGTACCATCAGAAGGAAACTGGTGTGGTGGTGGCGTTCCGCTGGAATTAACAACTGGGGATCCATCTCCAAAGTTCCATTGAAAAGAATTGGCACTAAATGTTCTTCCTGGAGGAGCTACTGCCAAATTAGTAAACTGATATGTACGATTTGCACAAGGAGGCACCACTGCATAAGTAAAATTCAAATTAGTAACTGCATCACTTCTAACACTTATACGCATGTAAGAAGTGTCTCTTTCATTACATGAATTCAAATCTTCCGCAATTAATCTAACACGATATACTCCAATCACATTATAAGTGAAGCTTGCTTTTGCAGTAGTAGTAGTTAGATCATTGGTTCCATCGCCATCAAAATCCCAATAATAGGTTTTTGCAGCAGCCACTGTATCAATAAAATCAACTGTTAATGGAACACAACCTGTTGAATCCCTTAACCTTCCTCCAATAGAAGATTGAACTCCAGCCGATACCCCAGCAGAATAGAAAGCCAATTTCACGGCCAATAAATTACAGGAATTGTTTCCTCGATTAGGGGACCAGGCTCCTGGTGTTCCAACAATGGAATTTCTTGGATTACTACCCCTGCTTCCGCCACAGGAACAAATAGACTGATAAATAGTGCCATTAGGATCAAAGCGAGATGTGCCGCCATCTACATGGTCTGCGAATCCTGCATCTTGACCAAAAAATGTTGCATAAATCAGGCTATCCGCATTTTTACTTAAAATAAAAAAATAAAAATCAGCACCATCCGATACTTTTTTATATGCATCCGGAGAAACCACCATACCATCCAAAGTTCCACTGGGATAATTGTTACCAATGCTGCTTCCGCCCCAACCAGAAACATACATATTCTGGCAACGATCAACCAAAAAAGCTGTTATAGATAAACTTGGCCTCGCCGAAGTAGGGCTTCCAAAATTGGTGAAGAAAATATAGGATGATAAATCTGGAGTTAACTTGGCAATAAATTGTTTGCCAGCTGCCTGACCCGGATTCTTGGTATTAAAATTGGAATTTCTTACAGGAAAAACGCCTGTTGTAGTTCCAGTGATATAAGGAAATCCCAGTCTATCAAATTGAATTCCAAATAGAATATCTTCCCCGCTTGTACCAATATAAGTTGTTTTATTAATGGCGGATCCATCACTTTTTATATTCATAATAAAACCATCTGCTACCCCTTGATTGGTAGCATTAATCGTTCCAGTTTTATCACCTGGTAAATCTGTACTAAGAGTTGCACCGGCAATATAAATATCTCCATTGAGTGGATTAATACTTAATACAAAAGCGGCATCATCATTATTCCCTCCAAGAAAAGAACTGAAAATAACATTGTCTACATTTGCATCTAATTTCATCACTACCCCATCCTGGTATCGACCACCTGGAACACCAGCACCAGGGCTGGTTTGAAATGCACCCGCTGTTGTTCTAAAATCAGTTGATTGAGTTACCGATGCCAATAAAATATTGTTATTGTTATCAACAATCACTTCACTTCTCGAATCATCTCCATAATTTCTTCTGGTAGAAATGCTTCCAGTGGTTTGAGGATAATTGGTTTCTACATTCACACCATCATTGGCTTTTCCACCAATGACCATAGAGCCAACTAAGCCAGAACCATTCGTATTTAATTTAGTCACCACAATATCAAATCCTCCTCCTGGACCAAACAATTTGGTAACACCTCGAGTAGGATAATCAGTAGAAGAAGTTCTTCCTGCAATTATTAAACTTCCATTTCGATCCACCACTAAACTATGCGGTTGATCATCGCCGTTTCCTCCAATATAAGTTGCATAGATTCTATTGATTCCTAGTGGGTCAAACTTCATAATTCCCATATCAATCTTTAAAGCACCACCAGGTTTAAAATTGCTTTGAAATGCTCCATTAGAAACAGGAAACCCATCCCCAAAAACAATCCCACCAGCATAAAAATTTCCTGCTCCATCGTAGGTAGCTGTAAAGCCCCAGTTATCTGCAGAACTGCCTGTATAACTGATGAAAATAATGCTAGGATCAATTACCAATGTTGCGGATTTATCGTATGCTGCATTCAACTTAAATTGAACAAAATTTCCTTTTAATTCATAATTACAAGAAACATCTGTTCGTTGATTATTACTTAAAGCATAGGTATAAGGAGCCATCTCCTGAATGGTTCCAACGGATGTATTAATTTGTAATGATTCGTCTTTTATTTTTAAGCCATCTACCCCATCAAAATATAAAATAACTTTCGAAGGGTCTCCTCCAGGATGAACAATTACATCGTATTTTAAAGTAGCATTAGAAGTATAAAAACGAATATCAATATTTGGATAAACATTTTTATAGGTTACTGCCTGATAAATTTTACAATTACTAGCCCATTTACTAGGATCATTTCCTAAAATATAATTATTATAATTTGGCTGAACTTTTTCTGGAACAATGGTTGGATTAGGATTTCCATTTAAAAATTTTACTTCATAGGTATGCGATCTTAAATTTATATCAGCTCCAATATCGCCATCAATAACAGGCCTGTCTAAATCATTCCCGATTGTTTTATCAGCATGCTTATCTTTTCCTTTTAATGAATGCAATGTTTCTGCTAATTGATCATAATCTTGCACATTGTATTGCAATACCCTATATCCAGTATTTTTTAATACAATGGCACCGCCTGGCATTTCAGATTTAAATCGAATCGATTGATCCCACTGTCCTTTGTTTTCTACAAAATTGAGATAGCTCTGTGCCTTCAATCCTGCTCCAAGCATCAAAAACCAAATGGTAAAATGTACTTTTTTTAGCACTTCTTTTTATTTAAGTATTAAGCTATTTTGCCCCACCCATGTTTCGTTTTCTGCGATTGCATAAAAGTACGCAATGATTGGTGCCTTGGGTCTTCTAAAAATAAATCCTTTTCAACCAAAATTTCTGCCTTTGTTTTAGCCAATTCCAACAATGCTTTATCATTAACAATGCTGGCTAATTTAA
>REAV01000157.1 GCA_004294465.1 Sphingobacteriia bacterium
ATAAATATGCAATTTGCCATTGTTGATATTGAAACAACTGGGGGATTTCCCCAACAACACGGCATTACTGAAATTGCAATAGTGTTGCATAATGGCAAAGAAATAGAAGGAAAATTTGAATCTTTGGTTAATCCACACCAGCCAATACCTCCATTTATTGTAGGGATGACCGGCATTACAAATGCTATGGCAGCAGCTGCCCCTTCCTTTAGTGAGGTGGCTGAACAGGTGCACAATTTGTTAAAAAACAGGGTTTTTGTAGCACATAATGTGAATTTTGATTTCTCCTTTGTAAAACATCATTTACAACAAGCTGGGTATACATTGAATGTACCCAAATTGTGTACCATTCGATTGAGCAGAAAAGTATTTCCCGGATTTAAAAAATATGGCCTGGGGCATTTGACCAGAGAACTTGGGATTCAAATTGAAAACAGGCATAGGGCAGGAGGAGATGCATTTGCAACTGCTCAAGTCTTGGATCTGGTTTTGCAAAATAATGGGCAAAGGGTCATCAAAGAAATGTTAGCGAAGGAAAATAAAGATTATTTACTTCCTCCTAATTTGCAAAAATATATGGTGAGTCAATTGCCCCATACACCAGGAATTTACTATTTCCATAATAAAGCAGGTAAAGTAATTTATGTTGGCAAAGCAAAGAATATTAAAAAAAGAGTGGTGAGCCATTTTACTGGGTTGGATATTAGCAAAAAACGCCAGGATTTTCTAAGAGAAATTTATGAGGTTACACATGTAGATTGTCCAACAGAATTTATCGCATCGCTTTTAGAGAGTATCGAAATAAAACGTTTATGGCCAATTTATAATAAAAGTCAAAAAAGGTATGAGCAACTGTGGGGTATATATGTGTTTGAAGACAATCGTGGATATCTACGTTTAGCCATCGATAAAAAACACAAACATTCACAACCAGTTATTTGCTTTCCATTATTAGTGGATGCACATCGTTCATTATGGAAAATGGTAAAAGAGCATGGATTAGATCCAGCACTTTGTTTTTTAGACAAAAATCAGCCTGAGGAATTGCCCGAAATGGAGCGTTATAACTTATTTGTAAAGCAGGCTTTAGCAGCACTAACGGCTCAAAAAGAAACTTATATTATACAGGAAAAAGAACATGCCATTTTAGTAGAGAATGGTCAATTTATTGGAATGGGTGCTTATCATGCCTCTTCGAAATTAGAAACACTCACTGTTGAGGTACTTGAGAAAATTAAATCTGCAATAACACCTTATGCAGAAAATGAAGTGCTGAAATCGATGATTCGAAAATATGTGGAACGATATCCCCATAGAGTATTACCAATTAAGAATTAAGAATGATGAATTAAGAATTATGAAATACTCAAGCCACAATAACTAATTACCAGAAACTAATAACTATTATCCTTACTTTCGCTGCCCTTAAAACAAAGAAAGTATATGTCGTTTGCTCCATTGATCGCTTCCAAGTTGGGAATTCGTGCCACACAAGTAGAAACAGTATTGGGTTTATTATTAGAAGGTTCAACCATACCATTTATTGCTCGTTATAGAAAAGACACTACGGGTAATTTAGACGAAGTACAAATACAGCAGATTCAAGATGAACAAAAAATAATGCTGGCATTTGCAGAAAGAAAATCTTTTATTGAAAAAACAATTGCTGAGCAAGGTAAGATGACTGATTCCATTCAGGCAAAAATAGATGCTGCTTCTACGATTGTAGAATTAGAGGATATCTATCTTCCATTTAAAGTAAAGAGAAAAACCAAGGCCGTTGTAGCAAAAGAAAATGGATTAGAGCCATTGGCAATTTTTTTATTGGAACAAAAAGAAGGTTCGCCCGAAATAGAAGCTGCCAAATATTTTAATGAAAAAATTACTACTATAGAAGAAGCTTTGCAGGGTGCAAGAGATATTATTGCAGAGAACGTCAATGAAAATGCAATTGTAAGAGCAAAATTGAGAAAGTTATTTGAAGACACTGCATTACTTCAAAGTAAAGTGTTAAGTGATAAAGAAAAAGAAGCAATTAAATACACGTCAACCGATTAGAATATAGGGTCTTAAGTGGGGAAGATAAAGAAAAACAGAGAAAGATCTTAATGATAGATATTGAAAAAATGGTGGATATGTCGGTTAGATACGATGTATCCTTCGAGGAACTAACGTACCTATACCTTTTATTTAAAGGAAGATACGATTTGATTTATAAGTACAGTTATTATACTGAGGACCCTGATGAAGTCAGGCCTGTCTCAACTACTCCTCCTGAGGTAATTGGGAAGAGAGTTGTAATGG
>REAV01000004.1 GCA_004294465.1 Sphingobacteriia bacterium
CAAAGAGTCAATTATTGTTTTTTGTGCAAAACCGAATTGCACAAACAACAAAAAAGCAACTACTAGAATTTTCTTTTGAGTCATATAAATTAAAAGGATGGCGATTTACAAAGAGAAACTAATCATTTATTTCAACGCATTAATGATTGCAACAAACTCATCAGCAATTAATGATGCACCGCCAACCAATCCGCCATCAACATCTGTTTGAGAAAATATTTCTACAGCATTCGCTGCTTTTACACTTCCACCATATAAGATTGAAATAGAATTGGCTGTTGATGCTCCATACACTAACTCAATATTTTTACGAATGAATGCATGCATTTCTTGCGCTTGCTCACTGGTTGCAGTTTTGCCTGTACCAATTGCCCAGATGGGTTCATAAGCAATGACTATCTTACGAATTTGAGCTTCTGTTAAATGATACAATGATTCTTTGAGTTGTTTACCCACATATTCATTTTGGGTATTCGCTTCTCTAATATCCAGAGGTTCTCCACAACAAAAAATTGGACTTATATTATTTTCTAAACAAATATTGACTTTATCTGCTAAGAATGAATTGGACTCGTTAAAATATTCTCTTCTTTCAGAATGGCCTAAAACAACATATTGAACTCCTAATGAGCTTAACATATCCACAGAAATTTCTCCGGTGTATGCTCCAGATTTTTTACTATAACAATTTTGCGCTGCAACAAAAACATGTTCTTTATTTCTAAGTTTAGATTGTGCCATTGATAAATATGGCGCTGGAATTGCGAAAATAGCTTCCTGATTATCTTTGAGTGAATGCGGCTTACTCAAAATATCATCCAACAGCTGTTCACCTTGTTGTAATGTCAAATTCATTTTCCAATTAGCTGCGGCAATTTGTTTTCTCATTTGTTGATGATTATTTGTTTGATTGAATAATTATGATAATTGAAAAATATATTTCAACACTTCCATTTCTGCAGTTGAAAGTAGTTGCTTCTTCATTATTTTCCAGTTATTAATATCGTTAATAGCGGTATCAATATTGTATTTCTTACCTTCTACACCCCAGCTAAAATTGGGTATTTTTTTCGGCAAAAGGCCTGCCCCAAACACATTGCAACTTACACCAATAACAGAGCCGGTATTTACAGATGAGTTAATGGATAAACGTGAATAGTCTCCCATAATAACTCCGCATTTTTGACCAACTACCACCATTTGATCCAGATCCATTGACCAAACTTTAATGTCACCAGCAGAATTTTTTAAATTACTATTAGAACTACCTGCTCCAAAATTGCACCATTCTCCAATTACTGAATCACCCATATATCCATCATGGGCTTTGTTGGAATTGCCCATCATTACTGAGTTTTTAATTTCTCCACCACCCATACAATTAGGCCCTAAACTGGTGGCCCCATAAACCCTGCTATTCATTTTAAGCACAGAATTAAACCCGATGGAGAATGGACCTCTAATTGCCGTTCCTTCCATGATTTCTGCCTGCTTTCCTATATAAATAGGTCCTGTGGAAGAATTAAGGGTGCAAAACTCCAGTTTTGCTCCTTCTTCAATAAAAATATCCGCTGCCTGAAATACTTGAACGGTTGGAGAAATGGGCTGAGACTTTCTACCTTTTGTAACCAGTTTAAAATCTTCCCGAATAAATGCATCATTTTGCTGCATTATTTCCCATGGAAATTCAATGCGATTCACTGTTTCGATGGCAATGGTTGATTCGAAAAATGATCGCCAGGATATTGGAGAAAAGTCAGTAAACGATTTAGTTGATCTTCCAGCAACAATGCCTTTGTCATCTTCCAATACTTGCCCTATTTCTAAATCCAATATTTGTTGAATAAGCTGTTCATTGGGTAAAACAGCCGCATCTATCCATATATGATTATCCGCCGTTGGCTGTTCGTATAAATCTTGTAAATAAGTAGCAGTATGTATATATACAGTTTGCTTTAACCATAATTCCCATCTTTCTTTAATACTCAATAACCCAAAATGGAATGAAGCAACTGCTTTGGTTAAAGAAAGTGGCGAAAAAAGATTGCGTTTTGCATTATCAAATAAAATGATGGCCATATACAAATGTATTGCATATTCACAATAATGAATTCTCCTTACCTTGCGCTCTCAAACTTTTAAATAAGTAATTATGCAAATTGGTACTTTTTCCTATCCTCTTCCAGCTAATGATCCGGTAATTGCCTATGCCCCCGGCACACCCGAAAAAGCTGCATTAAAAAAAGCCCTGGCCGACCTTAAAAAAAAGGAATTAGATATTCCGATGTATATCGGCGGAAAATTAGTGAGAACTGATAAAAAAATGGCGATCAATCCTCCACATGAATTATCCCATACTTTAGGACATTTCAGTGTAGGTGAAGAAAAACATGTACAAGCTGCTATTGCTGCTGCATTACAAGCCAAAGAAAAATGGGAAAATATGAGTTGGGAAAACCGAGCACATATTTTTTTAAAAGCAGCAGATTTATTGGCAACTAAATACCGTTACCAAATGGTTGCATCAACCATGTTAGGTCAAAGCAAAAATGCATACCAAGCTGAGATTGATAGTACTTGTGAATTAATCGATTTCTTAAGATTCAATGTTCACTTTTTGAGTGAAATTTATAAGCAACAACCCGTATCAGCGCCTGGAATGCACAATAGAATGGAGTTTCGAGCTTTAGAAGGATTTGTATTGGCTGTTACTCCTTTTAATTTTACTGCCATTGGAGGAAACTTACCTACATCTGCTGCCATGTGTGGAAATGTAGTGGTTTGGAAACCAGCCAATACGCAAATTTATTCTGCTCAATTGTTCATGCGCATTTTAAGAGAAGCAGGATTACCGGATGGAGTAATCAATTTAATTTATGTAGATGGCCCAACTATTGGAAAAGTTTGTTTTTCTCATAGAGACTTTGCTGGTGTTCATTTTACAGGATCTACCGGTGTATTCAATAATATGTGGAAAGTGATTGGTGAAAATATGGGTCTATATAAGTCTTATCCAAGAATTGTAGGAGAAACAGGTGGAAAAGACTTTGTTATTGCACACAAATCTGCAGATGTTGATACGGTTGTAACAGCTTTAGCAAGAGGCGCATTTGAATACCAGGGTCAAAAATGTTCGGCTGCATCGAGGGCTTATATTCCGAGCAATATTGCGAATGCAGTTTTAAGCAAACTGGTTACTGCAGTTGAATCTATGAAGATGGGAACTGTTGAAGATTTCACCAATTTTATCAATGCAGTAATTGATGAAAAATCTTATACAAGTATTACCCGTTATATCACCAATGCAAAAAAGAATAAAAAAGTGAAAATTATCACTGGTGGTAATTTTAGCAAAACCAAGGGGTATTTTATTGAGCCAACTGTCATAGTATCAAAGGATCCAAAATCGACAACTATGTGCGAAGAAATTTTTGGACCAGTATTAACGATCTATGTTTACCCTGCAGAGCAATTCGAAAAAACCTTGGCATTGGTTGATAGTACTTCTGCCTATGCATTAACGGGAGCAATAATTGCTCAAGACAGAGCAGCTGTTGAATTGGCTACTAATAAATTAAGGAATGCTGCAGGTAATTTTTACATCAATGATAAACCAACAGGTGCTGTTGTAGGCCAACAACCATTTGGAGGTGCTAGAGCATCTGGTACGAATGATAAAGCAGGAAGCGCATTGAATTTATACAGATGGTTGAGTGCAAGAACGATAAAGGAAACATATAACGCCCCTACTCATTATGGATATCCTTTTCTATTAGAAGCGTAAAGAAAGAAGAAAGAAGAAAGAAGAAAGAAGAAAGATAAAAGATGAAAGATAAGAGATAGTGCAAAAAAAATCCGGAAAATGAGTAAATCAAATTCCGGATTTTTATTTTTATTATTTTCTAACGATTAATCCCTTTCTATAAATCTTACATCCAAACTAATTACTATGACTACTTAGGTAATACAACAGTATCAATTACATGAACTACTCCGTTACCAGCTTTTAGATCGGTAGCAACTACAGTTGATACTCCACCGTTCTCATCTGTAAGAATAACCTTACCATCTTTCATAGAAGCAGTTAAAGTACCACCACTAACTGTTTTCACAGCAGCTTTACCTTTACCAGCTTTGATAGCAGCTACAACAGCAGCAGCATCTAGATTACCAGCAACAACATGGTAAGTCAACACTTTTGTTAATGTAGCTTTGTTTTCTGGCTTCAATAAGTTTTCTACAGTTCCTGCAGGTAATTTTGCAAATGCACTATTTACAGGTGCAAATACAGTGAAAGGACCAGCAGATTGTAAAGTTTCTACTAAACCTGCAGCTTTAACAGCAGCTACTAAAGTAGAATGATCTTTAGAACCTACAGCAATATCAACTACAGTTTTTTGAGCTGATAAATTTGTGAATGCACTTGCAATGATGATTGCAAGAGAAGCGATGAATTTGATTTTCATGTTATTTTGTTTATGTTTTATCAATTTACATTTAAACAAAAGGTTTTGTTCTGAGAAATTGTTAAAATAGTATAAATATATTTAATGTTTAATTTATTTTGAAAATATATCAATTATGAATAAACAAATTAGTGGTGATTATGATTTTTAAAAATTGAACAGTATAGATTCAACATTTTCCAAAAAAAAAATGTTAATTGGGATAAATACTTGCACCTATGGCAAAACCTACAATTGAATTGATTGAAGCATTAAGACAAACTGCAAATAATCTAAAAAATGGTGCTCACTATGCCTGGGGAAACCATGGAGCATGCAATTGTGGTAATCTGGTACAAACTGTTGCCCATTTAACCAAGGAAGAAATTCTCACCTATGCACATGCAGGAATTGGGGAATGGACAGAATTGGCAGTAGATTTTTGCCCCATAAGCAATGCCCCGATTGATTTATTGCTTAAAAAATTACAGGAAATTGGCCTTACACCAACCGATATTCACCATTTGGAATATTTAGATGACAGACATGTATTAACGCATCTGCCCGGTGGTTTCAGATGGCTGAAACGTAACCAAAGAGAAGATGTTATTGCTTATTTTGAAACTTTTGCTGCTTTACTGGAAGAATCATTCCTAGCCCAAATTCGCATCCCATATCCTCCAGAAGACATATTGGAGCCAGTTGAAGCCTAGTTTTTGTATCTATATTGTCAATTTTTAACAGGCAAAGGGCATATTGACTATCGACTATATACCCTATATTTGCGACTCAAATTTTTGAACAGTGCCGACAAAATTTTCAAAAGAAACTTACCTGTATTGGTATGAGCTAATGCAGCTCATTCGTCAGTTCGAATTAAAAGCCGAAGAAATGTATAAAATGGCCGGAAAAATCCGTGGATTTTTTCATGCCTATATCGGTCAAGAAGCGATTGCTGCTGGTTGTATGACTGCAACTTCAGCCGACGACCCTTTTATTACCGCCTACAGAGATCATGGTTTAGCCCTGGCAAAGGGTGTAACTGCAAATGCTTGTATGGCTGAATTATACGGCAAAGCAACCGGTTGTGCTAAAGGAAAAGGTGGAAGCATGCACTTTTTTAGTGTAGAACATAAATTTTATGGCGGTCACGGAATTGTTGGTGCTCAAATTGGAACAGGAGCTGGTTTGGCATTTGCCGAAAAATACAAAGGAACTCAAAATGTAGTGCTTTGTTATTTTGGTGATGGTGCTGCCAGACAAGGGATGTTGCATGAAACATTTAACCTTGCCATGTTATGGAAATTACCCGTAATTTTTATTTGTGAGAATAATAATTATGCAATGGGTACTTCTATTTCTAGAACAAGTAATGTTATTGATATTTATAAATTGGCAGATGCATATGATATGCCAGCGGATAAAATTGATGGAATGTCTCCAGAAGCAGTTCACGATAGCGTTGCTAGAGCTGTTAAAAGAGCCAAGGAAGGTGATGGTCCTACCCTTTTAGAAATGAAGACCTATCGTTATAAAGGTCACTCTGTTTCTGATCCACAAAAATATAGAACCAAGGAAGAAGTGGATGAATACAAAGATCAAGATCCAATAACTAAAGTTGCTAATACTATTTTAGAAAATGGATTTGCAACAAAAGAAGATTTACAATTCATCGATCAAAAAATAAATGATTTGGTAGACGAGTCTGTTCGTTTCGCTGAAGAAAGTCCATGGCCTGCTGATGATGAATTATTAAAAGATGTTTATATAGACGAAGAATATCCATTTATTGTAGATTAACAAATAAGATTAAAAAAATACTATGAGCGAGAAACACGAAAGTGCAGTTGAATTGAATGAAACCTTATTGAAGGCTGAAACAACTTGGAAGAAAATTCAAAAACCGGTATTAGGTGCAGTTACTGCAATTCTATTGATTGTTGGAGGATGGTTTGCTTATCAGGAATTCATAATGAAACCAAAAGAGGAAAAAGCTGCAGAAGCATTGTTTAAAGCTGAGCAATATTTTGGAATGGATTCATCTAATCTTGTATTGAATGGAGATGGACAAAGTAAAGGTGTATTAAATGTAATCAGCAATTTTGGTGGTACCAAAGCTGCCAACTTAGCTCATTACTACGCTGGTGTTAGTTATTTGAAATTGGGTCAATTTGATAAAGCAGTTACTCATTTAAAAGATTTCTCAACTGATGCACTACAAATTCAACTATTGGCTACAGGCTGTTTAGGAGACGCGTATGCTGAACTAAATAAAAAGGAAGAGGCAATTGCAGCCTATAAAAAAGCTGCCAATACTTTTGATAAAGATGAGAACAATTCTTCTGAATTTTTATTCAGAGCTGCTTTATTATCTGAAACTTCAGGTAATACAAAAGAAGCTTTAGAAATGTACAAAGAGTTGAAAATGAAATTTCCTAAAACCGACAAAGGGTTTCAGGCAGATAAATATATTTATCGTTTAAGCATAGAAAAAAACGACCTTACTGCTCAATAATGGCAACCAAAGGAAATATTGAATTGAATAAAGGCATCCCTGTATTAAAGGATGCCTTTGTTGTAATTGTTAAGACTGAATGGAATAAGCCTATTATTTCACAGTTAGAAAAAGGAGCAATTCGTATTTTAAAAGAGAATGGCATTCAGTATAAAGTAATTACTGTACCCGGTGCTTTTGAAATACCTTTTGCTGTTAAAAACCATTATGCTTACTGTTCAACTGTTCCAGACGCCTACATTACCTTAGGCACGATCATTCAAGGGGATACACCTCATTTTGATTATGTATGCAAGGCTGTAACAGATGGCGTTTTACAACTCAATCTGTCTATTGATGTACCGGTTATTTTTGGCGTATTGACTGTTTTAAACGAGCAACAAGCCAAAGAAAGAATTGGTGGAATACATGGGCATAAAGGCGAAGAAGCTGCTATTACTGCATTAAAAATGATCAAACTCAATCGTTCATTTAAATAAATTGCTCCAATGAATGTTCAGCTATTTGTTCCTTGCTTTATAGATCAATTGTATCCAGATGTTGCCTTTAACATGGTAAAAGTATTGGAGAAAGCTGGTTGTACCATTTCATACAATAAAAACCAAACTTGCTGTGGACAACCTGCATTCAATGCTGGTTTCTGGGGAGAAGCAAAAGAAGTTTGTACAAAATTTTTAACTGATTTTGAGGGAGCGGAATATATTGTTGCTCCAAGTGCAAGTTGTGTTGGTTTTGTAAAAAACTATTACAGCAAATTATTTGAAAACTCTTCCCATAAAAGTTTGGCAGAAAAAACGGCTAACCGCATTTTTGAATTTTCCGATTTTTTAGTCAATGTATTACAACAAACCGATTTTGGAGCAGCATTTAATGGCAAAGCCACTTATCATGATAGTTGTGCCGCATTGAGGGAATGTAAAATAAAGAAAGAACCTCGGCAACTGCTTCAAAATGTAAAGGGCTTAGAATTGCTTGAAATGGATGATGTAGAAACTTGTTGTGGGTTTGGTGGCACTTTTGCTGTAAAATTTGAGCCCATTAGCATTGCAATGGCCGATCAAAAAATAACCCATGCAGAAGCAACAACTGCCGATTATATCATTAGTACCGATATGAGTTGCTTGATGCATATCGATGGCTGCGCAAAAAACAAACATAGCCATCTTAAAGTGATGCATTTAGCGGATGTATTGGCAAGCGGATGGTAATTAAAGCTACTCTCCAATCACCCATTCAAAATCCAATTGTCGTTTTTCTAAATTGGCGGCAACTACTCTAATAGATAGTCTATCGCCCATTTTAAACCTACGGCCACTTCTTCTTCCCACCAAACTATATTCTGTTTCAATTAATCTAAAATCATCAAAATCGCTTAGGCTAACAATACTTACGAGTCCTTCGCATTTATGATCTACTGTTTCTACAAAAAATCCGAAACTAGCCACCCCACTAACCACTCCTTCAAAAACTTCCCCTAAATGTCCTTTTAAAAATTCAACTTGCTTGTATTTATTGGAAGCACGTTCTGTTTCCATGGCGGCTCTTTCTCTTTCGCTGCAGTGTTTATTTTTGGCTTCCATTTTTTTATCGACCATGGGTTGACCATCTAACACAGATTCTAACACGCGATGTACTAATATATCAGGATACCTTCTAATGGGAGAAGTAAAATGACAGTAATATTCAAAAGCCAATCCGTAATGGCCAATATTTTCTGAAGTATAAATGGCTTTAGCCATTGTTCTAATTCCTAGTTGTTCCAATACATGTTGCTCTGGTTTTCCTTTAGCATCTGCCAACATTGTATTAAAACTTTTGGCAATTGCCTGTGGTGTAGATACATCAAATGAATGTCCATATCTTTTAGCATACTGAATAAAAGGAGTTAATTTCTCTTCATCTGGCTGATCGTGTACTCGGTAAGAAAATGGAATTGGTTTTTTATTGACATTTTGCTTTGCCACATTTTCAGCAACCGTTTTATTTGCCAATAACATAAATTCTTCAATCAATTGGTGGGCTTCTTTGCTTTCTTTAACTACTATTCCAATGGGGAAACCCTTTTCGTCCAATTTAAATCGAACTTCCTGGGAAGAAAAATTAATTGCACCTTTACTGAAACGCTTCTTCCTTAATTTTTGAGCAATATCATTGAGCAACAAAATTTCTTCCTTGTGCTTGCCATGCTTAGTTTCAACAATTTCCTGAACATCTTCATAAGTATATCGATGATTGGAATGTATAACCGTTCTGCCTAACCAATATTGTTTCACTTCACCCTTACCGTTCATTTGAAAAATTGCAGCGAATGTGAATTTGTCTTCATTTGGTCGGAGTGAACACAATTCATTTGAAATTCTTTCGGGCAACATTGGATTTACACGATCTGGTAAATACACTGAAGTAGCTCTCTTATATGCTTCCAAATCTAATTCTGTATCAGGATGAACATAATAACTCACATCAGCAATATGTACTCCTATTTCATATTTATCATCTCCCAATTTTCTAAAAGAAATGGCATCATCAAAATCTTTTGCATCAACCGGATCAATGGTAAAAGTCAAGACATCTCTGCAATCTTTTCTTCGCTTTATTTCTTCGCTATCTAAAATTGAAGGAATTCTCGCAGCCTCTTCCAACACATTTTCCGGAAAACTCAATGGGAATCCTGCTTCAGCCAATAATTCTTTCATTGCAGCATCGTTTTCGTTTTCTGCCAACAAAACTGAAACGACAGCTCCAACAGGTTTTTTATCTTCTTTATCCCATTTAACCAACTTAAC
>REAV01000005.1 GCA_004294465.1 Sphingobacteriia bacterium
GAGCAGGCTCTGGCGCTGGTGTAATTGGAATGAATACAGTTGGATACGGAGAATTTGTACGTTATTACTTTAAGTAAAACCTAAGTATCAATTACTAATTAAAAGGCTGCCTGATTCAGGCAGCCTTTTTTGTGCTTTATTTTTCATTCAGTAAAGCAGCTTTTACTTCTTGTAATTTTGCTTTTTGAGCCTCAGATACTTTTGGGTAATGGAATTTCATTTTTTCAAAATGCTCGGTAATAATACCTGTTAAACAAAGTCGGGCAAACCATTTATCGTCGGCAGGCACTACAAACCAGGGTGCATATTCTGTTGAAGTAGCTGATAACATGTCTTCATAGGCCTTCATGTATTCATCCCAATGCAATCTTTCCCCCGCATCTGCAACAGAGAATTTCCAGTTTTTTTCGGGGTTATCTATTCTTTCAATAAAACGTTTCTTCTGTTCATCTTTAGAAACGTGTAAAAATATTTTGATAATAATAGTACCATTTTCGCTGAGGTTTTTTTCAAATCGATTGATCTGTTCGTACCTCGATTTCCAAAACTTGCCATTAATATCTTTAAGTGTATTGATATTGGGTAAATTTTCTTTTAGAATATATTCGGGATGAACGCGGGTCACTAAAACATTCTCGTAATGCGAGCGGTTGAAAATACCAATCTCTCCGCGAGCAGGTAATTCTTTATAATGTCTCCAGAAATAATCGTGATCTAACTCAATAGAAGAGGGGACTTTGAAAGAAGCCACTCTTACCCCTTGCGGATTTAAGCCACTCATTACATGCTTGATCGAGCCATCTTTTCCAGCGGCATCCATGGCCTGAAAAACAATTAAAACACTGTATTCGTCGTGCGCATAGAGTTTGTCTTGCATCTTGGCCAGATTCTTGATTCCATTGGCCATCATCAATTCGCCTTCTTTTTTATCAATTTTCTTTTGTTTATTATCGGTACTAAAATCTTTCAATAAATTGATTTTTTTACCGGGTTTAACTTTCAAAGATTTCAAATAATTGAGGGAATCTTTTTTCATGATAATGATTTAAGGATTGATGTTGATAGCCGATTTTGACAGATTGCTTTTAATGGCAGCTTCGATGATTTGCATTACATGTAGCCCGTCCAAAGCAGTTACTGGTGCAGGGCTTGAATGTGCAACTGCATTGTAAATTCCATCGTAGTAATAATAATAATTGCCCTGCTCTGAGGGAATTTTTTTGCTCACCATTTCACCGTCAATTTCGGTATGCAGTAAGCCTTGCTCGCTTGCTGGTTCGGTTCCCCAACCGGTTAAGTTTGGTTTTTCATTCGCTATTAATGCTATTTCCTGAACATCGGCCCTGCTTTTGATGAATGAGCCTTTCTTGCCATGAACCACAAATGCAGGAAGGGCTTCTCTGATCATCAAATTGCTTTTTAATACTACTCTTTTATCGGAATAATATAAAATGAGCATAAAGCAATCATCTACTTGCGATGTTGGACGAAGTGTTCTGATATCTGCCAATACCCATTCAGGCATGCCAAATAAACTCAATGCCTGGTCGATTAAATGGGGGCCAAGATCATTCAATAATCCAGCGCCTGGCCCAGGAATTTCTTTGTGTAATTTAGGGCTCAACAATTCTTTGAAACGATCATAATGAAATTCGGCTTCAAATATTTCTCCTAATAAATTTTGCTCAACAACAGATCTTACGGTGCTGAAATCACTATCCCAACGGCGGTTTTGATACACCGATAAAAGCAGCTTACGCGACTTCGCCATTTCAATTAATTCAATGGCTTCTTCAACCGTAGTAGTAAATGCTTTTTCTACCACCACATGTTTGCCAGCTTCCAGTGCTTTTTTACAAAATTCAAAATGGGTATTGGTAGGGGTATTCACCACTACTAATTCAATAGTTGAATCATTCAACAGTTCTTCGAGTGATCGATAAATATGAATGTCTGGATAGAATTGTAAAGATTCATTTTTGGTTCTTTCCAAAACACCCACTAATTTAAATCCGGTGTGTAAATGAATAAAAGGGGCATGAAAAACCCTGCCAGACATACCAAAGGAAAGAATTGCTGTGTTGATGATACGCATGACAGGGTTGTATTTAACTCAATTAATTTTTCGGCGCTTCTTTTTCTTTTTCCTTCATTCTATCTAGATAACTCACACCATCAGTGATCCATTTTTCTGCAGGCTTGCCCAATAAATAATGATCAAACCATTCTCTTTGTCTTTTTTGATAGTCGATTTGATTTTCTTTTTTGGTGAAATTGTGATTCTCATCGGCATATACCAGCATTACAAAAGGTTTTTCCATTCTGCGCATGGTACCATACATTTCAATTCCCTGGTGCCAATCTACCGCTCCATCTTTATCGCCAAATGTTACCAATAATGGCGCTTTGATTTTACTCGCATTAAACATAGGAGAGTTGCGAATATGCGCTTCTGTTCTTTCATACCATGGGCCATCAAATCTGCCCTGACTGGTTTCAAAAATCTTCTGATCCGGTGTTCCGCTGTTCCAGTAAATAGAGAGCGACATACTGATCAGATCGGTTAAAGGTGCACCGGCAATCGCGGCTTTAAAAATATCTGTTTGGGTAATTAAGAATGAAGTTTGATAAGCACCCCAGCTATGTCCCATGATACCTACTTTGCTGGCATCAATCATGCCTGTTTTCAATACTTCTTTTACACCTGGCACAATGCAATTCACTGCACTGATTCCCGGATCATTGGTTTCGTACACAATATCTGGTTGAAATACAAAATAGCCATTGGTGGTATAGTTAGTGGTATTGTATGCTCTTCTAATGCTTGGTGCAACATAGTTGTGTACATTATTAGACAATATCTCATACATGTAAACAATCATCGGGTATTGTTTGCCTGCTTCATAATTGGCAGGATAATACAAAGCCCCTTGCATTTTTTTACCTAGCTTATTGGTGAAAGAAACCAATTTACTCTTGCCCCAATAATATTTTTGTTGTTGAGGATTGGTAGAAGCGGCTTTTTGTTCTTTGGTAAAATTATCTGATACATATAGTTCTGGAGACAAATCATAGTCCTGCTTTACATAACTAAATACATTGGCATCAAGAGCCTTGGTTAAGCGATTCACTTGTAGGTCTTCAAAAATCAGTTTTTCGGTTTTGCCATTTTCATATTTGTAATAACCGAATTTTTTTGTTTTATCGCCATAGGCCCAAAAATACAATGGGGTAGAATCGTCTAAATAAATTTCTTCAAAATCAACACGGGCAACCCTGAAAGCAATTTCTTCTTTATCGCCTTCAGCAATTTTGCGCGCATTAGATCCATCAGGTGTTACAGACCAAATATTGTATTCGTCGTATAACAATACTTCCTTGTCTCCTTTGATCCAACCACCGATTCCAAAAGGAGGTTTGATTGCAGGATGATCATCTCTGGTATTCCAGAAACTGGTTTTAATGTTAGCAGTAATATTGGTGTTTTGCTCTGTTGCTATATTATAGGTAAACCAGTTTTTATCTTTAAAATAAATTAAATATTTTCCGTCAGGAGAAGATTGAGGAGCAGTAAAGAAACCAGACAACATTTTAGTATACAATGATTTGCTCACACCCGTTTTGGTGTTTACTAAATTATAATCGGCATAATCTTCTTTAAATGCGGGTTTGTATTTTTTATCGGTAGAGATGACAACAAATTTTTGATTACCTGAAACGGATGCATTGGGAAATTCTTCGGTAGCCAGTTGATAGAAACTATTGTTATCGGTATTCCAAACAGCTAGAAAACTAGCGTTCTTATCTTGAGCATAAGTGATTTTCTGACGAGGCTGAATCTCTGCGTCTTTCCAATGCCATACATCAGCCAGTTTTGCATCCGATTTCAAGGCCAGTTTCGCATTTTCCATTTTTAAACTATCCACAGTTTTTGTTTTAGCACTATCGGAAGGTTTTCTATCTTCTTTTTTAGGCTTAACTGTCCAGGTTTGAATACCAAAAAATACCGAGCTCATATCATCACTCATGCGAAGGTTGGAGCCATTGTGAACGCGCATGCCAGCAGGGAAGTTGCTTGTTTTGAGTGGATCGAAAACAGCAATCTTGGGATTAGTTAAATTAGTACAGCTAAACACTTGTGCATTTTCTTCTTCAAAGCCATCTTTTTTAAATGTCTTGAAAAAGCTAAATCCGTCGCCTTCTTTAGCCCAGTTTAATTTAGAAAACTTAGAAGTATCGCTGGCTACTACTTTTAAAGTATAGGTATTTAAATTAAATAATTCTACGGAATTGCCTGCAGTATTTGCTGATTCAACTATATAGGATAGGTAGTCGCTTTTTTTATTGAAAGCATATTCGGTAACATTACCAATGGTTCTGGTGGTATTATCACTTAGATTTTTAACCAGCAAAACACTGCCCTTCTCTTTGTTTTCTTTAGGAGGCGCTAAATACGCGGCTAAAAATTGACCATTTCTGGAAAAACCGAAACGATTGATATTGGCAATGGTTTCTATCTTACCTGTATTCAGATTCAGTAAGCCCATTTTATATTCTATGGGTTTGCTCTGGTCCCTTAATTTTTCGGCTTCTTTAAAAGGGAGTCCGATTCTATAAGCCAGCCATTGATTGTCTTTAGAAAATTCGGGGGTACCGGAATATGCCAGTTTATAGGTTTTATTGGTTGTTCTGTTTACAACATACATCGTATCGTTGTCTTCCTGTACAATTATCTGGTAAGCAACCCAGGCTCCATTGGGAGATAATTCACTGGAACCGATGCTTTGCCATTTGCCATAATCTTCGGCAGTCAGGTTTTTCTTCTGTGCCAATAAGCTAGCTGCTCCTATAATAAAGCAGAACAAGAAAGACAGTATTTTTTGCATATTGATATATTTCGGACAAGTTAAATAAAAAATCAGTATCCCAACAGCCATCTATATAAATGCCTATTTTTATAAAAATTAGCACCGTGTCGCATCTTCCAGAAAGAGCCGAAAAAGTCTGTTTAAATTGTAATGCAGTCCTCGAAGGCAGGTTTTGCCATATTTGTGGCCAGGAGAATATAGCTCCCAGAGAAAGTTTCTGGAATATGCTTACCCATTTTGTATTTGATCTTTTTCATTTTGATGGAAAGTTTTTTAGTACCATTAAATATTTGCTCTTTAGTCCTGGTATTTTAACAAAGGAACATTTAAAGGGGAGGAGGGCCAGTTATTTACACCCGATCAGGATGTATGTTTTTACTTCTGCATTTTTCTTTTTGATCTTCTTTAATTTTTTTCAGGATACTCAAGGAATTATCAAAATAAATGAAACCACCAACAGAACGGTAGCTGGAGATATTGCGAAATTAAATGAGAAGAAACAACAATTAGAAAAATCAAAATTGGTTTTAGATAAACTATCTGCTAAAAGCCAAAGCGATTCATTGCAAGCCATCATCAATCAGATCAACAATGATCTATTGGTTTTGCAGCGCGATTCTACCATGAAAGGAAAGGTAAAATCTTTAAATACAAAAGCGGAAAGTACAACAATTATTAATGGAGATACTATTCGAGCTAAAACATTGGCTGAATATGATTCAACTCAAAATGCCCTACCACCAGCTATACGTAATGGGTATGTTAACAATAAGCTCAAAAGGCAAGTGGTGTATTTAGAGGAAAAATATAACGGTAATTATTATGAAATCAGAAATGTTGTATGGGAAAAATTTGTACACGTAATACCCCAATTATTGTTTGTTTCCTTGCCTTTATTTGCCTTTGTATTATTTCTCTTGTACAGCAGACGAAAAACTTATTTTTATTCTGACCACCTGGTGTACACTTTGCATGTTTATTGTGCCTTCTTTATCATGATTCTTGCTGCATTGATATTATCAGCTGCAGCTGGATATATCTATACACCCGCCAGTGAATGGGTCAGGAATATAATGGGATTGATTTTATTATTCTATTGGTATAAATCCATTCGACATTTTTATGGACAGTCAAGGGCCAAAAGCATTTTGAAGTTCATACTCCTTTATTTGATCAATATCGTTTTAATGTTGACGCTATTTATTGGCTTCTTTTTATTTTCTGCAATGACTATTCACTAAACTATGGAACAAAAAGCAACTGCATTTTTACGCTTGGTTACAATAATGGATGAATTAAGGGCCCAGTGCCCCTGGGATAAAAAGCAAACCATTCATACCTTGCGCTCTTTAACCATTGAGGAAACCTATGAATTGATCGATTCCATCGATCAGGAAGACTGGAAGGGAATCAAAGAAGAGTTGGGTGATATCTTATTGCATTTAGTGTTTTATGCAAAGATCGGATCTGAACAAAAGCAATTTGAATTAGAAGATGTGATCAATGGAGTTTGCGATAAACTCATCCACCGACATCCACATATTTATGGCGATGTTAAAGTAGCCGATGAGGAGGATGTAAAAAGAAATTGGGAACAGTTAAAACTCAAAGAAGGGAAGGGGAAAAAATCGGTTTTGGAGGGAGTGCCTACTTCATTGCCCGCGATTGTAAAAGCATGGAGAATTCAAGAAAAAGCCAAGCAGGTAGGTTTTGAATGGGAGAACAAAGAAGATGTCTGGAAAAAAGTGGAGGAGGAAACAGCCGAATTAAAAGAAGCCATCGAAACCAATAGTCCGGCAGCCATTGAAGACGAATTTGGCGATTTATTGTTTAGCCTGGTAAATTATGCACGGTTTTTGCAGATAGATCCGGAGAAAGCATTAGAAAGCACCAATCGGAAGTTCATCCATCGTTTTCAGGCAATGGAGATTATTGCAAAAGAAGCAGGGAAAGAGCTGGCTACAATGAGCCTTATAGAAATGGATGCTATCTGGAATGAAGTTAAAAAGCAAAAATAAATAGCTTGATCAATTCTATACGAAATTCGGTATACCAGCATGGATACTTATTAATCATAGCCGCGTGGTTATATACCATTTCTTTTATTTTCACCAATTACTGGAGCTATCATGCCAGCCCGGAAAAAGTAAAATCTTCCTTAGAATATACTATTCATGAAGAAGAAAAAAAGATCGATGCTGTTTTTGCCGATACGGCACTATTGCGCCAATTGATCAATCATCAATTCAATAAAGAAACAGCCGAATTGCCGAAAGCATTTTTTGGTGTGTTTATTTATAAAACAACCAATGCAGGCCAACTCGAAAATCTCTATTGGAGTTCCAATAAAATGGAAGTGCCCACTGCGTATTTAACTATGCAAGATGGACAGCAATTTATTTCCAATACGCATGGAAGTTTTGTATTGATCAAGAAAACAGTGCTGATACAAAGCATTCGATATCCCGTGTTTGCTGTTATACCAGTGTATTGGTCTTATTTTATGGAAAATAAATATTTCCAATCCGATTTTGCAGCGGTGGAAGGTTTGAGTGAGCAATACGAGATCAGTACCAGTTCAAATGCATTGCCAGTACTCAGTAGCAATGGTACTTATTTGTGCAGCATCGACTTAAAACTAGGAAAGGCCTTTATTGCATATGATTCCGTCAGTATTTTATTAAGGGTAATGTCGATCGTATTGCTCTTGATTTTTGGTCATTTATTGGCAGAGGAATTATCGCTAAAGGGTCAATTTTACAAAGGTTTTGGCCTATTATTAGGCGGGGTATTATTCCTTAGATTGTTGGCTTATTTATTTCATTTTCCATTTGATTATTCAAAGCTCCCATTATTTGATCCTACCATTTATGCATCGAGTATAGTGCATCCATCATTGGGTGATTTATTGATCAATGCTATTTTGAGTTGCTGGTTATTGTTGTTTGTAAAAAACCATTTCCCTCCCGAAAAAACAATGACCAATCGGTTGAGTCCCGTCGTCTATTCAGTTGGCGTATTCATTATTGTTACTGGCAGTTTTTTTGGATTGGTCAATATTGTTCAAAGTTTGATAGTGGATGCCAAAATCTCCTTTGATGTAACCAATATATTCAGCCTGAATATTTATAGTGTCATCAGTTTTGTGATACTGTGTTTTTTAGCACTGCTATTTTTTGTGCTGGTACAAATACTGGTGAAGCCATTTTTGGATCATCAAAAAATGGGCCTTGCTACCTTTACCACAGTAGTGGTTACAGGCTTGTTGTATATATATGTTTTTGTAAAGCCAGTTGATATTGTATTGTATTTATGCATGCTCGGATGGTTAATGGCTTTTTTATGGTTAGTGCAATACCGAAAAGCCGATATGCAAATATCATTGGTACAATCACCTTTTTTTATTTTCTGGGTAATGATTTTTGCGCTGTCTATTGCATCATTGGTCATACAACAAAACAGGGTAGTAGAATTTGAACAAAGAAAAAGAATTGCGGAGAAACTGGCCATTCAAACCGATCCAACAGGAGAGAGCCTGCTCAGTATTGCTACAAGTAATTTCGATAATGGTTTCCTCGCGGCTAATTTCAAACGATTCGAAGAAGGAGAGATCAGCAATAAGTTC
The DNA here is from genome assembly GCA_004294465.1 of Sphingobacteriia bacterium. GTDB lineage: Bacteria > Bacteroidota > Bacteroidia > Chitinophagales > Chitinophagaceae > Sediminibacterium. The sequence continues at coordinate 8,494 of REAV01000005.1, forward strand.
ATTAAAGACAGTTTGATCAATCAAAATTTTTCTGGTTACCTCAATAAATACGAAACAAGAATTTATACATTCGATAGTTTGTTTCATCCATTGTTCAATGAAGATTCTTTGAACTATGCTTCTATTAAAACCATTGTATTGAATCAGGCGGTACAAACCGATGTGCCTGATCTGTACCGGTATGAGAAAAGCAAAGAGGGCTTCAGTTTTATTTTTCAGAAGAATATTGTCAACTCCAGTGGAACGATTGGTTATTTATATGTTTTATTAAAATCCAAGCGCTATAAGAGTGAGGCATTGTTTCCGGAACTATTCAATCAGTCGCAGGATATTGTATTGGATGGTTCTATGAATTATGCATTTGCGGTGTACAATGAAGGAAAGATCGTGAACCATTATAATAATTATAATTTTCCTTCCGAAATAAATCTGGCTGATATTCCGAGTTTTGAATTTACCTATAAAACAGCAGGAGACTTTTCGGAACTATGGTATAATTCAGGCAAGAACCGACAAGTGCTGGTGGTAAAGCGCAATACCTGGATATTAGAATTGATCACGCTTTTCGCCTATTTGTTTTGTTCTTTTTTAATAGTGATCGGCATATTTTATTTGGTGAGTAGATTAATTAAAGTTCGATTCCAATGGTCGGGTATACGATCTATGTTCCGATTCAATATACGGTCGCAAATTCAGGCAACCATTATTTTCCTGAGTGTGTTTTCCTTTATTGTTATTGGTATCGCCACCATTTCTTTTTTCATCTTTCGCTATAATGCAAGCAACGAAGATCGATTGACCAAATCGATACAGGTAATGGCCAATGAAATGAATAGCCAGTTTGTGAATGCCGATTTTATTCCATCCAAATCATTAACGCAGACAGAAAAATATGCGCTCGAAAAATTGGTGTCCGATATTTCGGACCTGCACAATGTAGACATCAATTATTACAATGAATCGGGGGAATTGCTATTGTCTACCCAACCCTATATATACAATAAACATTTGCTCAGCGAAAAGATGGAGCCACTTGCATTTGAAGAGTTGAAATACAATCATCGGATCCGGTTCTTACAATCCGAGAATATTGGCAAATTCAAATACCTCAGTGTATATGTGCCCATGGTATCGCCCACCAATATTTTGTATGGCTATTTAAATATTCCTTACCTCAATTCGCAG
>REAV01000006.1 GCA_004294465.1 Sphingobacteriia bacterium
TTTAAAAGTAGTTTCAGGATAGGCATCAAAATGAACATCTGCTGCCTGGCCTTTGCTGAGGCGCGCCCAATCGCGGTCACTCACATCTACTTTTACAATCCAATCATTTTGGCCAGTTTCAAACCATGTATAGCGGCATAACAGCCCATGAAATTAATCGATGTTCGAAAAATGGTTGAAGGCAATTCCATTGATTGCATGATTTGCAGATCTAAACCCGGGGCGCTCATGCCTGTGCAACTCACCGTTATTAAATGGGTAATTTCATTTGCTTCAATAAATCCATTGATGCATTTATTAATTGATTCGATGGACAATACCAATGACTCTCTTTCAAAAATATCCATCCTTTGTTCCAGATCGGGAAATGGATGATCTTTTTGTAAAGGAATAAAATCATGAACCGCCAAAGCAGCATTATAATCTGCAATAATAGAATAGCGAGTATTGATCCCGCTATGATCGTATAAAAATTTAAGCTTTCTGCTTTCCCTTGCATCTAACTGATAAGATGCCTGCATAAAACTACAAATATCAGCTTGTAAATGCTGGTAGGCTGGTTCCGCTGTTGCTATTGAAATAATATCAGCCATTATGTTTTAGAATAAGTAAAGTAATAAATCCAAGATTAGATGCTATTGACGCAATCCAATTCATACGCATAGTACGTAGAAAATCGGCTTTCCTTTCATTCTTCCAAACATCTATTGCCCAAATTAAAAAATAAATGATCACAGGAATGAAGAAAAGCTGCAACGTAAAGAACAAACCAAGTTGGTTGATGGATGTAAAGTACAAGAATAATAAAGCAAATGCAATACTATAAATCAGTCCGCAGAAAACAAATGTTCCTCTTTTACCAAGCATTAATGAAATTGTATTGACTCCATCTGCTTTATCGGCACTATGCTGATAAATTTGGGTGATGGGATAAAACCCTCCGATTAAGAAAGCGGAAGCCAATAAAGGCAATATTGGTGGTAATACAGCAGTATTTCCAACTCCCATAAAAACCAAGGCAAAAACCAATGTGCCTTGATTCAGCACCACCGTTAGATACCCAATCACTGGATATTGCTTTAATCGAATTCCTCTATAACTGTATAAACGAGAAAATACAATATAAATAGAGAGTAAACAAGCCGTTAAAGTACTTACATACAAAGCTGCTAGAATTGCAATTAGATCCATCACAACAGAAACATAAAATAATTCCTTTAAAGGCTCTGGTGGATTTTCTATACCACCAATACTGCCTTTATCTCTATCCATATAACTATTGTATCCATTACTTGAAGGATAAACAATTATATGCAAAATGATAAATATCCATATTGCTTTATACCAATCGATATCTGTTTGCATACTTATGGCAAACCAAAAAACAGGCATCAGAAAAAAAGAGAAAGGAAAACGAAGTAATTGTAAGGTTGATTTTTTTAGCATACTACTTATTCTAACTTATACGACTGATGCATATCAGGTATTTCTACATTCACAAAATGTTTCTTTCTCAATTTTATAGCAAAATCTTCTTGCACTTTATACTCACCATGCACCAAGAAAAGGGTTTTAACCAGTTCCGGTTTTTGGCAGGCTAAAAATTGACAGAGATCATCATAATCACCATGAGCACTCATATTTCGCATAGACCCCACTTCTGCCACCACTTCAAACATTTCACCAAATATTTTAACTTCCTTGGCACCATTCATCAATCTTCCTCCCAATGACCTAGGTTCACAATAGCCTACCAGCAAAACAGTATTCTTGTTATCTCCAATATTGTTCATGATATGGTGTTTAACCCTTCCCGCATCTGCCATTCCACTGGCGGAAATGATTACACAAGGTTGACCGAGTTCATTTAAGTGTTTACTTTCATCCACCGTTTTAATAAACTTCAATCCTTTAAAATCAAATGGATCAGCGTCTGTTTCCATTATTTTTTGGATTTTTTTATTAAAATAATTAGGAAAATTTTTAAGCACAGCGGTAGCTTCTCCACTCAAAGGGCTATCCACATAAAAAGGCACATTGGGCAACCTGTTTTCTAAATCCAGTTGATTCAAAGCATAGAGTAATTCCTGGGTTCTGCCAACACTGAATGCAGGAATAATTAATTTTCCTTTTTTATCAATGCATGTATGTCTAATCCATTGCTCGAGACCATCCACCATTCCAAAAACTTCATTATGTAGTTTATTGCCATAGGTACTTTCTAAAAGGATATAATCCGCTTGATCAAATTCCTGAGGAGAACGAAGAATGGCATCATTGTACCTGCCTACATCACCACTAAATGTAATACGGGTTGATGTTCCATTTTCATTAATACGTAAATGCACTGCTGCACTTCCAATAATATGACCTGCATCTGTAAATAATAAATCAACCCCTTCACTGATGGTCGTCCAAACATTGTATTGTATGGTTTGAAACAATCCTAATGCTTCTTCAGCATGTTCCAAATCATACAATGGCTCAAAAGGAGGCAAACCTTGTTTTGCTCTTCGTTTATTAATGAATTTGGTATCATCTCTCTGAATAGCTGCTGAATCCTCCAATAAAATGGCGCCTAATTCTTTGGTTGCTGGGGTAGCATAAATAACTCCTCTAAATCCTTCTTTGTATAATTTAGGAATTAAACCAGAATGATCGATATGTGCATGTGATAAAATGAGGCAATCTATTGTAGTAGCATCAAACCCAAAGTGGGCATTCAGCTCAATAGTTTCCTTTCCCATTCCTTGAAACATACCACAATCGAGCAATATTTTTTTCCCGTTTTTTAAACTCAGCAAATGCTTGGAACCTGTAACAGTTCTTGCAGCACCATGAAAACTAATATTCATTTTGACTTTGCTTTAAAACTCCAATGAATAATAAACTCTGACACTTTTTCTCCTTGCTCATTTGTTCCAACTGATAAGCAATCCAATGTTCTGCCTTCTCCAGTTTGAATACATTCTTCAATGATTGCTTCCACTTTCGCTCCATCTTTACAAGTAAAGGAAATGAGTCCGGTAGCTTTTTTGAAAAACTTTCCTTCTATTGCTACAACCAACATACTCACTGCCGGTTCTCTTTTATAGGTTTGACCAACTGCAAATAAACCAGTACTCATTTCAGCAGCCATTGATTGTACTGCGAAATACATGGAACGAAAGGGGTTTTGATTTATCCAACTATGTTTAACCAAAATTACTGCTTCTGTTGAGCTCAACTTACCAATTCTTAAACCTGCAAAAAATGCAGCGGGTAACTTTACTAACTTAAAAAAACCAAATTGAAATCGATTAGTGATGAGTTTTTGAAACCGATCAAACTGTGGATTCATACTAGAAGAAATTGTTATGAGTATTTAATTTATCTTTTTCAAGATAAACAATATTTCACTTATAACAATAATGCAGCCAATAGATAATCTGCCACTAAAATCAATATACAGCTAACCACAACTGCACTGGTACTGGCTCTACCAATTTCGAGGGCACCGCCTTTTACATTGTATCCAAAATAAGCGGAAATACTGCTAATAATAAATGCAAATGTGTAAGCTTTATATAAAGCAAAATTAATATTGTAAAAATTGAGGTTTTGTCTTAACCCAATATCAAAAATATCTGTAGCTAATATGCCAGCTAAATTACCGGCAGTTCTACCTCCCCAGATACCCAACACAGCAGAAATCACAATTAAACAGGGAATAACTACTAACGCAGCTAAAATCTTAGGCATAACCAAATAGCTCTTGGTATTGATACCCATTATTTCCAATGCATCTATTTGTTCACTGATGCGCATATTACCTAATTCACTGGCAATCTTACTACCAATTACTCCAGCTAATACAATACTCAATACAGTAGGAGACAATTCCAAAATCATACTGTCTCTAACAATTTGAGCAATCGTAGTTTGTGGAACCAATGGGCTCACTAATTGATACGCAGTTTGAACAGTGGTTACCGCACCTAAAAACAAGGAAATAATAATTACAATAGGCAATGCTCCGAACCCAATTTCTACGCATTGATGCATAAACTCCTTCCAGTACATTTTACCGTTCTCAGGCTTTGTAAACATGCCTTTTAACATCAATAGGTATGCGCCAAAATGATTAAGAAAACTAGACATCGGGAGTTATGAATTATGAATTATGAAGGTAAGGCTTATTTTACACGTTTTCTTCGTTTCCACCAGACGCTACGCTGAACCTCTTCGTTTGTATCAACCCTGCATTTTAGTTGTGCATCAACCACGGCAACCATCGCCATATTGATGATATTACGAACAGAGCTGCCCAACTGTAAAACATGCACTGGTTTTTTCATTCCCAGTAAAATTGGACCAATAGCATCTGCCCCACCCACTTCTTTTAATAAATTATACGCTACATTCCCTGAAGTTAAATTGGGAAACATCAACACATTTACATCTTCATCTACTAATTCACTGAAAGGATAATTGTCTTTTAAAATTTCTTTATTGAAAGCCAGACTACCTTGCATTTCACCATCTACAATCAAGGAAGGATTTCTTTGCTTTAAAATTCTGGTTGCTTCTGCTACCAATTTTGCTTCTGGAGAATCACTGCTTCCAAAATTGCTATAGCTCAACATAGCTATTCTTGGAGTAAGATTAAAATTTCTTACCTCTTTTGCAACCATCATAGTAATGTCTGCTAATTCTTCCGCTGAAGGACTGAAGTTTACTGTAGTATCCGCTAAGAATAATGGGCCTTTCTTAGTGAGCAACAAATACATTCCAGCAATTTTATTGACCCCCTCTTCTGTTCCAATTATTTGTAACGCAGGGCGAATAGCTTCAGCATAATTTTTAGTAAGTCCCGACAACATTGCATCTGCATCTCCAGTTTCAACCATCATACAACCGAAATGATTTCGGTCTTTCATGATTTTAAAACTTTCATATTGGTTAAATCCTTTTCTGTTGCGCTTATTGAAAAATAATTGACCATAAAATTCCCTTTTAGATTCCATTTCTTCGCTTCGTGGATCAATGATGGGAATATCTGTTAGATCCAAATTATTTTGTTCTGCGATTTTATTGATTTTAATAGGGTCACCTAATAAAATTGGATAAGCAATGCCTTCATCATAAATAATGCTTGCCGCTTTTAATATTTTTAAATTATCGGCTTCTGCAAAAACCAATCGCTTCGGATCTTTTCTGGCCTTACTACCAATAACTCTGATCAATTGATTATCGAGTCCTAATCTTTTATTCAATTCCAACGCATAACCATCCCAATTGGTAATTTCTTTTTGTGCAACCCCACTTGCAATAGCTGCTTTTGCTACAGCTGGTGCAATGGTGGATAACAAACGGGGGTCAAGTGGTTTAGGAATGATGTATTCTGGGCCATAACTCATATTGGTTTGGTTATAGGCCATATTCACAATATCTGGTACAGCAGATCGTGCCAACTCTGCCAAAGCCCTTACTGCAGCCAATTTCATGGCTTCGTTGATTTGTGTTGCACGAACATCTAAAGCACCTCTAAAAATATAGGGGAATCCCAAAACATTGTTTACTTGATTAGGATAGTCCGACCTTCCAGTAGCCATGATCAAATCTTTGCGCACTTTAATAGCATCATCGTAGCTGATCTCCGGATCGGGATTGGCCATAGCAAAAACAATTGGATTTTTAGCCATGCTTTTTACCATCGCTGGAGTAACTACATTGCCAACACTTAAACCTAGAAAGCAGTCAGCATCTTTCATGGCTTTTTCTAAAGTCCAATCAGATTTTTTAACAGCAAATTTTGCACGAATAGATCCTAAATCAGTTCTGCCTTCATGCAATACCCCATCTTTATCAAACAGAATAAAATTTTCGTATTTAGCACCTAGTGCAACATATAATTGAATACAGGCCATGGCAGCTGCGCCAGCTCCATTAATTACAAATCGAACTTTTTCAATTTTCTTTTTTTGTAGATCGAGCGCATTGATCATCGCGGCACTACTAATAATGGCTGTTCCATGTTGATCGTCGTGCATCACAGGAATCTTCATCTGTTCTTTCAATTGCTGCTCAATATAAAAACACTCTGGTGCTTTAATATCTTCCAGATTAATTCCACCAAATGTGGGTTCTAATGCTTTTACAATTTGTACGAATTTTTCGGGATCTTTTTCATTGATCTCAATATCAAAAACATCAATGTCTGCAAATATTTTAAACAACACCGCTTTACCCTCCATCACTGGCTTGCTCGCATCTGGCCCAATATCACCCAAACCTAATACTGCTGTACCATTCGTAATAACTCCCACTAAATTTCCTTTAGCAGTATATTTATAAACATCTTCAACATTATTAAAAATTTCTTTACAAGGTTCTGCAACACCGGGGCTATACGCCAATGATAAATCACGTTGCGTTTTTGCCTCTTTAGTAGATACTACTTCAATCTTTCCAGGTCTTCCACTGGAGTGATATTCCAATGCTTGTTCTCTTCGTAAGTCGGTTTGCTTAGACATATTTTCAATTAGTTAAAACCAGTTTAAAATTTATACATTAACTCCTAAATAAGCCATCATCCCAATACCAATTTCAATGGCAGACTCATCAATATCAAATTTAGGAGTATGTACTTGATGAATAATTCCCTTCGATTCATTACGAACGCCTAAGCGATAAAAACAACCAGGAATAATTTGTGTGTAATAGCCGAAATCTTCTGCACCCATTCGCATTTCAGTTTCTTCAACATGTTCTTTTCCCATGTACTCATCCGCTAATTTCCAAGCTTCACTTGTAAAGGCAGGATCATTGTCTACAGTAGGATATCCAATATCGATATGAAGATCTAATTCACCACCCATACTTTCTACAATTCCCTTTGCCTGTTGACGAATCAAATCATGTGCTTTATATCTCCAGGTTTCGTCCATTGCTCTAAAAGTGCCCATTAGTTTTACTTCTGAAGGAATTACATTGGTAGTATTACCACCCTGAATAGAACAAATGGATAAAACAGATGGCGATAATGGATTTTTGTTACGAGATATCACTTGTTGTAAACCAACAATTAAATGTGATGCAATTAAAACAGTGTCTGCTGTTAAATGAGGCGCAGCTGCATGCCCGCCCTTGCCTTTAATGGTAATATAAATTTCATCTGCACTGGCCATTACCCTACCCTTTCTAAAACTTAATTGCCCAACATTCAATCCAGGATGCACATGCAGGCCAATAATCCCTTTCGGTCTTGGGTTATCCAGCACTCCATCTTTAATCATAAAACTTGCTCCGCCAGGATTTCTTTCTTCACCAGGTTGAAAAATTAATTTTACAGTTCCCTCCCATTCATCCCTCAATTGATTCAAAATTTTTGCTGCCCCTAATAAAATGGACGTATGAACATCATGTCCACATGCATGCATCACTCCAGGATTAGTAGACTTATATGAAACATCGTTTTCCTCTATAATTGGCAATGCATCCATATCTGCTCGTAAGGCAATCACTCTGCTATCTGGATTTTTTCCTTTAATAATTCCTAAAACGCCTGTAGTAGCTTTTGTTTCAAAAGAAATACCTAATTCAGTTAATTGAGCTTTAACGTATGCAGCTGTATTGACTTCCTGATAACTTAATTCCGGATTCGCATGTAAATGTCTTCTAACAGCAATAAATGCTGGTGCGAAGTCTTTTGCGAGTTTTTTTATTTCATCATTGAGCATTAGCATCAATTAAGTTAATAATTTATTTCGTCCTTAGGATAGTATTCAATCGCATCTTCTACCACATAAACTCCTTGAGGAAAATATTTATTTAATTGCTTTCGCAATTTTTCTGCTTCTTCTCTTTTAATAAAATTTCCAATACGAACTTTAAAATTAGGTGATTGAAAAAGTATGTATGACTTATGCTCTGGAAACTTATTCATTAAATCGGTCTTGATCAACGTTGCATTGTCTCGATTGATTGTACTGACCACTTGAATTCTAAAGCCTTTGTATTGACCTCCACTGGTCATCATGGAGGTTCGCTTATTTATTTGTGCTTGCTTAGCCGTTAAAATGTCCATTCTTGCATCTTTGATTACAATTACTGTATCATTTGCCAAAGCAAATGAAGCAATCATTAAGAAAGTTGCTATCAATACACACCTAAAGGCTTTGATAATAGACATAGTTTAAAGTTAAGCCAAATGGGAATTAAAGGTACTAAAACCTCAATATCCATTTATTTTATCTGCATGATCGCCATTAACAATAGCAATACTTGCACTGCATCCCAGCCGAGTGGCACCAGCATCCACCAATTGTTTGGCAAAAGCATAGTCTCGAATACCTCCGGAAGCTTTTATCTGCACATTACTGGGTAAATGTTTTTTAAATAATGTTACCGCTTCTATTGTGGCTCCTTTTTCGGCATATCCAGTTGATGTTTTTAGATAATCAATCCCAGCTACACCATATAACTCACAACATTTGATTATTTCATCATCAGTAAGTACGCCACTTTCAATAATTACTTTAATTGTTTTACCCTTGCCTTGAATGATGGGCAAAATATGATTCAGCTCATTGGCTAAATATTGCCAATCCCCATTTTTAATGGCGCTAATATTTGCAACAACATCTAACTCATTTGCTCCATCAACAATTGCCAAAACAACTTCTGCCAGTTTCGCTTCTACTGCAGAATACCCAAATGGAAATCCAATGACTGTTGCCAATTTCACAGAACTATTTCCCAAGAAGCCTCTGGCTTTTTTTACAAAATTAGGCGGCACACAAACAGCAGCAAATTGATAGTCGATCGCTTCTTTACAAAGCTTTTCTATATCAGTCACCAAAGCTGTTGGTTTCAATAATGTATGATCTATGTAATCGTTTAGTTTCATCAACTCTTGTATCTCTTATCTTATATCTCTTATCTTTTATCTCTTATCTTTTATCTCTTATCTTTTATCTCTTATCTTTTATCTCCTAACTCTCTCTTCCATGGCATGCTTTAAATTTCTTTCCACTTCCACAAGGGCAAGGATCATTACGTCCAATTTTCGGACCCACTTTTACAGGCTCTTGTTTTACAGAACTAGGGTCATAATAATCATTTTCATTTGCTCCTAATTCTTGTCCAGCAGCATCAACCGCTTCCTTATTGGCACTCATTCTGCTCATGTCGGTTTTTTGCTGACGACCTTCTTTTAATTCATCGCCTTCTGCCAATGGAATGCCCGCATGACATAGGAATTGAACGATATCTTTATTTACTTCCGCATCCATTTTTTTGAATAAATCGAAAGCTTCCATTTTATAAATTACCAATGGATCTTTTTGCTCATAAGTAGCTGTTTGAACACTTTGTTTCAGATCATCCATCGAACGCAAATGCTCTTTCCAAGCATCATCAATTAAACCAAGTGTTACGGACTTTTCTAATGCATTCAATAGTTCAGCTCCATTCGTCTTCAATGTTTTGTCCATATTAGCCAATACCTGCATTTGTTTTCTGCCATCAGTAAATGGAACAATTACATTGTCAATATGTGAACCTTGCTGCAACTTGATATTTTTAAACACAGGA
>REAV01000007.1 GCA_004294465.1 Sphingobacteriia bacterium
ATCCTGCTTCTATATCGGTGGTATAGCCAATTACACTGATCTCTTCATTTAATACAATCTTATCATGATCCTCTTGTTTCAAGGTAAAAATTAATTCATAGTCTTCACCACCATTCAAAGCACATACTGTAGGGTCAAGTCCGAATTTATAAGCAGCATGTCTGCTGTCTTCGTGAATAGGTAATTTTTCTTCGTATATCACACAACCCAAATTAGACTGCTTGCATAAATGCAATACTTCACTGCTAATGCCGTCGCTTACATCCATCATAGATGTTGGAAGAATTTGATTGGCAGCAAAAAATTCGATGATGTCTTTTCTTGCTTCTGGTTTTAATAACCTACCAACTACATAAGTTTCATTTTCTAAATCAGGTTGAATAGAAGGGTTCTCTAAATAAATTTTCTTCTCTCTTTCCATTAAGGTCAACCCTAAAAAAGCGCCACCCAAATCTCCGCTGACACAGATTAAATCTCCTTTTTGTGCAGTACTTCTTTTTACAAACTGATCAGGGGCTACTTCACCAATAGCAGTAACGGAAATAATTAATCCCTTTGGAGAAGTGGTAGTATCTCCACCAATTAAATCCACCCCATATTTTTCACAAGCGAAATAAACACCTTCATACAATTCGCTCAAAGCCTCTACACTAAAGCGATTGCTGATACCAATACTCATAGTAACTTGAGTAGGTGTTGCATTCATGGCATAAATATCACTCAGGTTTACCACTACGGCTTTATACCCCAAATGTTTTAAGGGCATATACATTAAATCAAAATGCACACCTTCAATTAAGAGGTCGGTACTGATCACAGTTTGTTTTCCAAAATGATCAATCACGGCACCATCATCTCCTATTCCCAATACCGATGATGCATTTTGTATTTCATTGTTTTTTGTTAGATGATCGATCAATCCAAATTCACCCAGTGTTGCTATTTCTGTTCTTTCTTCCATAGTTTAAAAATTTGCTCCATTTACTATTCCCAATAATTCATCATGAATTTTTCCATTAGTAGCGATTAAATGAGGTTGATAAGGAGAATAAGCATAGCCATTAAAATCAGTTACTTTTCCACCAGCTTCTTCAACCATTAAAAAACCTGCAGCACTATCCCACGCCTGTAAATTGTGTTCATAAAACCCATCGAACCTTCCAGCAGCCACCCAACATAAATCTATAGCGGCGCTTCCTAATCTTCTTACAGGAACCCCCTTCCTGATTAATTTCTCAAATACCTGAATCGGTCCATTGGGAGCGTCTAAATAAGTATATGGGAATCCTGTAACCAAACAACTTTTAATAACTTCTGTTTTTTTACTCACTTCAATTTTTTGGTTATTAAGTGTTGCCCCAAATCCTTTTTGTGCAAAAAAGAATTCGTTCATAATTGGATTATACACTGCACCCATAATCATCTTGCCATCTTGTTCTAATCCGATACTAACGCAACAAATGGGTATTCCATTGGCAAAGTTTACTGTTCCATCAATCGGGTCGATGATCCATTTATAGGTAGAGTCCTGAATAATTTCGCCACTCTCCTCACTCAAAATAAAATGATCAGGATAATCATTTTGAATTACCTGCATGATGGCTTTTTCGGCAGCATGATCGGCCTCAGTTACCAAATTATTGATTCCCTCTTTATTGCTGATCACAAAACTGCCATTGAAAAAACGTTTCAGTTCTGCAGCTCCAGCTTCTGTAGCTTTTAATAATGTATTTTTTAACATGCTACAAAAGTAACCCTACTTCATTTGAAATACACATTTTTAGATAGGTTTCCGCATCTTTGAGGAAATTAGGATTATTTGGAACTCTCGGTTATCATAGTGAATTACAAAGTTTACCATTATTTAATCCCCTGCATAGAATCGGTGCAAGCGGCTCTGAATGGGATTGATGGGGAAATCATTGTGATTGATAACGAATCTAATCCAATAGAAGCAAACCGAATGATAGAGCTGTTTCCAAGTATCAAATTCATTGCAAATTTGGAGAATAAAGGCTTTTCTAAAGCCAATAACCAGGGTCTTGCTATTGCTAACGGGCAAAATGTATTATTCCTAAATCCAGATACTGTATTGCCTCAACACGCTCTTAAAGATTCATTGAGTTATTTATGTCAACATCAACTTGTTGGGGCTATCGGCGTTCAGATGGTAAACAAAGAAGGACAGTTTTTACCTGAGAGTAAAAGAGCTTATCCAAAGCCATTGACAGCTTTCTTTAAATTAAGCGGATTCGCTGATATTTTTCCGAGATCAGGTTTTTTCAACCACTATGCTTTGGGAAATCTAGATAAAGACAAAATTTATTCGGTGGAGATACTAGCGGGAGCATATTTAATGGTTAGAACCCAATTGGTAAAACAGATCGGAGGTTTTGATGAACAGTTTTTTATGTATGGAGAAGACATAGATTTATCTAAAAGACTATCAGCACTTGGTTTTCAAAATCATTATCTCGGAAATATAGTAATCCAACATATCAAAGGGGCAAGCACCAATAAAAACAGCAAAGATTACCTCTATCATTTTTATCATTCCATGCACTTGTTTGTAAATAAACATCATGCCTCAAAAAGTCATTGGCTAGAAAGAAAGCTTTTGCATCTAGCAATTCGGGGCTCTAAATCAATTGCATTGTTAAAATATCGCTGAAATAGCGACTCTTCTTAGTCCTATTTGGGATTGTATGCCAAAATATTGGGCATTTGTTTTAGTTTCGTAGCAGATAAACTGTATCTGATAACGATGTCCATCATTGATTTAAAACTACCTAATTCAATTCTTAAAGCTTTGCGCTTGCCTCAGAATAACCTGAGAAGAGACCAGTTAAAGGTGTTGAAGAAATTATTGAAGAAGGCAAGGTTTACATCTTTCGGGCAGCAATATCGTTTTGATGATATTTTGGTGAGTAAACATCCTGGTAAAAAGTTCCAGGAATTGGTACCTACATTTAACTACAATACCATTTACGAACAGTGGTGGCATAAAACCATCGAAGGGCAATCGGATATTTGCTGGCCAGGCAAAATCAAGTACTATGCCCTGAGCAGCGGCACCAGTGAATCAGCCAGTAAATACATTCCAATCACCAACGATTTATTAAAGGGCAATAAAATTGTAATGATCAAGCAACTATTGAGTTTGCGGTCTTATGAAAATTTCCCTTTCTCTTCTTTGAGTAGAGGTTGGCTAACCTTGGGTGGTAGTACCGAATTGCAAAAAGGCGCAGGTTATTATGCAGGAGACCTTAGTGGAATTACGGTGAAGAAAGCACCATTTTGGTTTCAGCCATTTTATAAGCCAGGTAAAAAAACAGCCAAACAAAAAGATTGGAATAAAAAAATCAAAGAGATTGTAGACAATGCACCTCAATGGGATATTGGTTGCCTGGTTGGCGTGCCTGCCTGGATTCAATTGTGTCTGGAACAAGTGATTGAAAGATATCAACTCAACGACATTCACGAACTATGGCCCAACCTTGCTTTTTTTGTACATGGAGGAGTAAGTTTTGAGCCCTATAAAAAAGGGTTTGAAAAATTATTAGGCAAGCCCATCACTTATATTGAAACCTATTTAGCCAGCGAAGGTTTTATTGCTTATCAAGATCGTCAGTATGCACAAGGCATGCGATTGGTAACCAATGAACACATTTTTTTAGAGTTTGTCCCTTTTGATGATGTTAATTTTACTTCTGAAGGAGAAATGATTGAAAAGCCAGAAGCCCTGATGTTGCATGAAGTGGAGGAAGGAAAAGACTACGCATTGTTGATTAGCACGGTTGCGGGAACATGGCGTTATTTAATTGGTGACACCATTCGATTTGTAGATAAAGAACGTTCAGAAATAATTATTACCGGAAGAACCAAGCATTTCCTGAGCCTGGTAGGAGAGCATTTAAGTGTAGACAATATGAACAAAGCCATTCAAATGGCAGGTACTCATTTCAATATTTGTATTCCTGAATTTACAGTTGCTGGTATTCCAGTAGGCAATTTTTTCGGACATCAATGGTATGTTGCCTGTGACGATGCAGTAGATGCTACAGCATTGGCGAAATACATTGACGAATGTTTGAATGAATTGAATGATGATTATGCAGTGGAAAGAAAGAGTGCATTAAAAGAAGTTCAGTTAGAGGTATTGAGTGAAAAACATTTTATGGATTTTATGCATTCCAAAGGAAAAGTGGGCGGACAACATAAATTTCCCCGGGTATTAAAAGGAACCATGTTGGCCGATTGGCAACATTTTTTAGCCAACCCAGTTAAGAAACAAGCCGAGCGATCTCGCGCATAAAATTTTTTTGATTGATTACAGCTGCCATATTAAAAGGATTGGTTTTAGGATTACTGCTCAGTATTTCAGTGGGGCCGATCATATTTGCCATCATCAAACAAAGCGTGAATAACGGTCACAAAGCGGGCTATACTTTTGTGGCAGGTGTTTCGGCCAGCGATATAACCTTGGTATTGGTTTGTAATTTTTTTACAACATTATTTACATCGGCGCTGAATCATAGCACCGAGATTGCAGTTACTGGAAGTATTTTTTTAGTTGTAGTGGGTATTTATACCTTGTTCTTTAAAAAAGTAGTGACCGACCAAGACAATAATTTAGTAGAGAAGAAATTTAGAAAAAGAGATTTAGCGGGTATTTTTTTATCGGGCTATTTCATGAATATTTTAAACCCTGGTGTTTTTATATTTTGGTTTGCCTGGACTGCCGCAATAGTGGGCGATGCTGCCAGTACACCCAATCCGGTGAATTATAAGTTCACTGTTTTTATTACTTGCCTTGTATTTGTATTACTCAGCGATATAGCCAAAGTAGCGGTTGCAGGAAAACTCCGTTCAAAACTCACACCTCGTAATTTGCATTATATCAATATCATTTCCGGAATAATTTTAATTGGCTTTGGAGTTGTGTTGGGATGGGGCGTGCTCAATTATGGTGATGCGATTAAGCCGCATTAAGCTTCAATTCCCATGTCCTTTAATTTTAATACCAATTCATGTCTTGAACCTACATCTAATTTTTCATAAACTGCATCTTTATAATTTTCTACTGTTTTTGGGGCAACACACATTTCTACAGCTATTTCTTTTAGACTAAGATTGGTCAATTTCAATTTAAGAAATCTCATTTCTGTATGATTAAAAGAAATATTACCAATAAATGCAAATTTATCCCAATTCAAATCTTCAGTTTTTTGTTTTCGGAAATATTGATTTTTTAAATAGCCAGTTTCCATCAATTCTAAAAAAACAGATTCAAAATTTAATTTTGAATCTGTTTTAACTAAATACCCATGAACCCCAATATTGAATAGATTCATGATAGTATTATCATCAACTACGAATGAAAGAATTAAAACTTTAGTGGTTGGATACAATGCTAATATTTCTTTGGCTGTAGCTGTACCATCCATTATAGGCATACTCAGGTCAAGTATAGCAATATCAGGTATCTTTTTGGATTGTTTAATCGCTTGGAGTAATTCTTTACCATTGGTTCCTACTGCAAAAACGGAGGAGTTGGGTGATTGCTTATTAATCACATCGATAAAAGCTTCTCTTACCCCAATATGATCTTCAGCAAATGCAATTAATAAATTGGATTGCATAAAATGGTTTTACTAGATTTTAAAATGGTGGGGGAATTCGAAAATAATGAAAAAAGGGGTGAATGCCCCTTTTTTGGGTGAATTAATTTTTGGAGAATTGTGTCTTATTAAATTATTAATTATGTTATTAAAAAAATTAAGAGTTTGCAAAAAATCAGCCATTTATATTTTTTTGTTTCTAAGTGTTTTATATACCGGATGTAGAAAAGAACAAGTTCAAACTATTGAACCATATACCCAAAATGAAACTTTTTTTTCAAGATCAGGTGAAATTAAATCTATAGGTACTATCCAATCAAACTCAGCCCAATCATTTAGGTCGAGTGATGTTATTGATACTATTTTAACAATGTTAAGAGAAGCTGATTTAAAGGAAAAATTTGCAAATAAGGTAATCAAAAAATATGGTTATGCAAAGTGGGACAAGTCAATTATAGTAAATAACGAAAACAGGTTAAAAACAGTTATTGTTCCAATAGCTGATTCAAATAATCAGGTTCAATCATTAATTTTTGCTTATCAAATAGATAAAAATAATGCTGCTTTTAAAATAATTGATAAGAGTACAAAGCAAAATAAACTCCCACTTCATGGAGATAAAGATGGTAAAACATTCACCCAACAGACCTTAAAAGGGTTATTTCAAATTTTAGAAGAACGTATAAAATATACTGCTAAAAAATCAAACGTTTCTAATAGTTCTATTACAAAAAACGGAATCTTTGTAGAGTGGGATTATTGGTTTTATACATCGTATAATGAAAATGGAGATTATACCACCACCACTACACAATGTAGTTACAGAATTAGGTTCACACATAATCTTATGATGAGTTTTGAAGTAGCTCCAATTGAATTTCCTAGTGGCGGCCTTCTCCCAATTTATAATAAAGAAGATTTATTTAGAGAGTTTGACGAAAATATTGAGGACTCATTAACAAATGATTGTTTAAAACAAATATTAGCTCAAATTAAGGCTTTGAAGAAAGGCAAAATTGCTGAAATAATTAATAAATTTTCTGGCGACATTCCAAATTGGAATTGGAAATTAAAAGAGGGCCCTCTAGATCCAACTAAAAATGGTAGAACCTCTTTAATGCAAGGAGGCGCAGAAACTACTCTTGACTTTAATAAGTTAAAGAATGCAACAAGTTTAGCTTCAGCTAGAACTATAATACATGAATCTGTTCATGCATATCTTACTGTTTATTTTAGATATGACTCACAAAACGCAAGTAAAGATTACCCAGGAATGGTAAAAGCTTGGATGAAATCAAAACATCCAGATTACAATCAAATTCAACATGACCAAATGGTTTTTACATTTGTAAAAGAAATTGCTAATGCTTTAAAAGAGTTTGGGATTTCAATTGGATTAAATTTAAACGATTCAATTTATAATGATATGGCTTGGGGCGGATTAGATTTTTCAAATAACAGTAACCTTTCAGATGATGATAAGGAAAGAATTCAGCATAGATTAAGTGCTGAACAAACAAATTCTACATTTGGCAACGAAGCCCCGTCATCTAAAAAGACTTGTAATTGATATCTAAATACTTGAACCATAAAATAAATCAAAAAATATTTAGTAGAGTTATTTTTTAAAGAATAATGATCTATTTGTATTAATTTGGAATTCGGATAAATAAAATAAGACAAATGAAATGTATTATTTTTCTGACAATCTTTTTAATTGTATCTTGTAATTACCCAAAAGAATTGATGAATGAAAACGGTAAACTAGTTATACAAAAACATCATACAATTCTAGATTCAAGTATTATAACTGGTAATATATTTGAACTACAAACTGGAGAAAAATTAAAGCTCTGTGATATATGGGTTGAAAATAGAAGATATGAATCTGACACAACTGGATATTTTAAAATTACTTTGCCATCCGGTAAATACGAAGTTGAAGCCCGCTCTTTTGGCTTTAACAATTTCAAACATTCTATTATTATCAAAAAAGGAGAGATAGTCAATTTACACTATTTTTTAGTTCCTTTTAAAAGTCAAAATCAAAATAACAATATTCACTAGGATTATTTATTAATAGTTTTTCTTTATGTTGCTATAATTCGAATTCGTTAATGAGGTACTAAAGCATAATTTTCTAATCAACTTTGTTAAATTCAAGTACCTAAAACAAAAATAAATTTCTCTTTTTATTGTATCTTCCATTTATGGCAGGAAGCAATAAAAACATTTTTCAAAAAGCAATTCAATTCATTGGTAAGTTATTCCTGATTTTGTTTGTCAGCTCTACGGTGTATCTGTTCATTTGCAAATGGTTAATGCCGCCCATTACCATTACTCAAATTAGTAATGCTTTTGGCTATGGTTTGAAAAGAGATTATGTGGCTTGGGATGAAATTTCTTATAACGCTAAATTAGCTGCTATTGCCAGTGAAGATCAGTCATATCCTGATCATAGCGGATTCGATTGGGATGCTATTGAGAAAAGCCTAAAGCCAAAAAAGAAAAATAAAAAATCTAAAATTCCATTGGGTGGCGGTGCAAGTACTATTACCCAACAAACAGCAAAGAATGTATTTCTTTGGCAGGGAGGATATATTACCAAGTACATTCGTAAAGTACCAGAGCTCTATTTTACAGTAATGATCGAATTGATATGGGGTAAGAAAAGAATATTAGAAGTCTATCTCAATACCATTGAAATGGGGCCCGGCATTTTTGGCATTGAAGCAGCAGCCCAAAACTATTTTCATAAATCAGCCAGAAAACTAAGTCGTGCCGAAGCGGCAATGATCATTGCCTGTTTGCCTAACCCAAAAAAGTTTTCGGTTCAGCCCATGAGCAGAAGGGTGTCCTGGCGTTATCCGCAAATAGTCCAGCAAATGCGCAATATTGAAGATGATGAAGATATTGCAGCTTTAATTAAATAATCGCATCTACTGTTTCAATTGCTTTTGCCAAACGCTCTTCGTATGAGCCGCTAATGATTGTCCAAGGAACAGATTGATTGATTAGCAGGTCTTTGTAAATATTGAATAATTCAATTCTTGGTTTTTCGTCGGGGTATTCACGCAACTCATCTTTTACCCAGGGCAAATCAATATTACAGAGTAAATAATGATCGTATTTTCTTTTTACGATTTGATCGAGAATAAAAAAATCGCATTCTCCAAAAACATATTCACTCCAAACTTTCATTACATACATGTCGGTATCTACAAAAAGCAATGAAGGGTTTTTAATAGTTGAGGTTACTTCTTCTTCCAAAGCCAACTGTCCCTTTGCAATGTTTACCAAATCTGAAGCTTTGTAATCCATTCCATTGGTTAATAAATAATCTCTGGCAAATTCACTGCACCATTTGGTTTTATAATGATCGGCCAATAAAGTACAGAGCGTGCTTTTTCCGGTAGACTCTGGTCCGATAATTACAATCTTTTTAATGGCTTGCATGTTTTGCTTTTTGTTGCCAGCTGATAAATCCTGCAATGGCTAAAATCAAGAGTACTAAAAACTGTACACTAGTAAATACATATCCTTTGATAAAGTATAACGGTATAGAAGCAATATTTGTTGCTATCCACCAGATCCAACTCTCTACTTTTTTTCTGGCCATCAACCACATGCCTGTATATGCAGTAGCGCTTGCCAAGGCATCTGCCCATGGAATAGCTTCTGGTGCAAAAGATTGCTTCAACCAACTGAGTGCCCCAAAAATCAACAAATAAAATACGCAAAAGAATAATAATTGTTGCATCCACTCTTTGCGATTACTAAAACTGATATGCAATACATGCACCTTGTTGTTGCTGTCTTTTTTAGACCATAATATCCAACCATAAATACTCATTACAGAGTAATAAAAATTTACACTGGCTTCCCCCAATAAATTTCCTTTAATACTCAAATA
>REAV01000154.1 GCA_004294465.1 Sphingobacteriia bacterium
TCATGAAAACATGGAATGGATGAATCAGGAAGGGATTACCATCTGGCTTGATGAATCAATTGAAGATTTAGTTCAACGATTGATGCCAGAAAAAGACCATCGGCCATTGATAAGTCATTTAGATGAACAAGGCATTCATGCATTTCTAAGCCAAAAATACAAAGAACGATTGCCTTTTTATTCTTCAGCAAAACACCATTTAAAGGGGATTGATATCTCAATGAATAGTTTCAAAAAAATTATTAAGCAATATGCATAAACCATTCATTGTTACTGCATTAGTTCTAGGAGCATTGGCCGTTTTTTTAGGGGCTTTTGGTGCACATGGTTTAAAAACAATGGTTGATCCGCAACAATTGATTACTTATGAAACCGCTGTTAGGTATCAGTTTTATCATGTCTTTGCCATTGCATTAACTGGAATCATTTATCAAAATATCCCTTCAAAAAATGTATTATTAGCTGGTAAATTATTCATTGCTGGGATCATTGTTTTTTCAGGGTCGCTCTATTTAATGACTATACTTGCCCTTACTCAAATTGGTCAAATCAAATGGATAGGAGCTATTACGCCAATAGGAGGTCTTTTGTTTATTTCGGGTTGGTTATTATTAGCCAATACTGTATATAGAAATAAAGATTAAGTGGAAAACTGTTTGGTTTAAAATCAGTTTTGCACATTGCTCTGATTAAGTAAATTCTGCCTTTCCATAGCTTATATTTGTTTTCATGGCAAATAGCTTAAAAAAGAAATCGCCACCTCCTCCGGATCCTGAAGCATTAGCTCCTGATAAAGAAGCTGAAATTACCGTAACCGAAGTGGTTAAAGATGAACGTACTGCAAAAATCATCGGCTCCATTAGTTTATTGTTCACGCTATTTTTATTCATTGCATTTACTTCTTACTTATTTACTTGGCAAGAAGACCAAGACAAAGTGCAACAATTTGGTATACGAATATTTGCCACCAATGATGTAAGAGTGAATAATTTATTGGGTGTACTTGGAGCTTATTGTGCACATACTTTCTGGTACAATGGATTTGGTTTAGCATCTTATTTGTTTTGTACTTTCTTTTTTGTGTTGGGAGTTAATTTATTGTTTGGTAAGAAAGTGTTTAAACTCTTAAGAAATGTAAAATATGTTTTAGTAGGGTTATTGGTTTTTAGTGTAAGCTTTTCTTTTGCTACTAAAGGGGCTGATTTTTCATGGGGTGGGGCAGTTGGCGAATTATCAAGTGAATGGCTTATCAAATGGATCGGAAATGTTGGAACAGGTGCATTGATTGGGGTAGTTTTTTTCAGTTATATCATATGGAGGTTTAATCCAACTTTTAAAATACCTAACTGGAACTTTGATTGGTTGAAAAAACAAGAAGCTGAATTGTCTCCTAATTTAGGGTTTGATGAAAAGAACGAAATACCTGTTTCAACGATCGATGAGAATAATGAATCTCCTTTTGATGAAACGGAAAAAGAATCGGAGGAAGAAACATTGCCTGTTAGTAATAATAAATTAAAAAATGAGCGCTCATTGGTTTCTGTAATACTTCCAGCTGCTGCTGATGCATCCAATCCAATGAATGAATTTGATGTAATTGAAAAAGAGGAGTTGGAGGAGGATTTTGAAGAAGAAGAATTGGAGGAAGAAGAAGAATTCATTGAAGATGAGCCTGCCATCATAGAACCTATTCAACCAATTGTAAAACCAATTACGGCTCATACTGCTCCAACAGCTCCCAATCTGGAATTAGAAATAAAAGAAACGCCAGAAATACCAGATGAAGAATTGGCTGAAGTGGCTGCAACCATTGGTTCTTTGGCCACTAAATATGATGTTACACTGGATCTTAAAGACTATAAATATCCAGGATTAAATTTATTGGAAACACATGGCAGTGAAAAAATAGTGCATGATCCCAATGAATTAGAGACCAATAAGAATCAGATTATTGCTACTCTGAAAAATTATGATATTGCCATTCAAAGAATAGCTGCAACCGTAGGTCCAACTGTTACTTTATATGAAATTGTTCCTGCTCCTGGAGTAAGAATAAGCAGGATTAAAAATTTAGAAGATGATATAGCGCTCAGCCTCGCTGCGCTCGGCATTCGCATTATTGCACCAATTCCTGGAAAGGGAACAATTGGTATTGAAGTGCCCAATGTTCGTAAGTCTATTGTAAGCATGAAAACATTGCTAGCGAGCGAAAAGTTTCAATCGAGTGCCTATTCTCTTCCGATA
>REAV01000008.1 GCA_004294465.1 Sphingobacteriia bacterium
CTTTTTGAGAAAGGGGGCAGCTTACATTCTATTGCTTAATGCGAAAAAACGGTATCAATGAATCAATTTGTACAACGATTATTTCAGATAGCTATTAAAGAAGAAAGAAAAATTATTGGGTTAATGAGTGGCACTTCTTTGGATGGATTAGATATTGCTTTATGCGGCATCAAGGGAAGTGGAAGAGACACAGAAATAAGGTTGATTGAATTTACCACTATTCCATTTGATCAGGCTTTTAAAGAAAAAGTAAAAGCTGTTTTTTCGAAAAGAAATGTTGACTTAGAATTGGTTTGTTTATTAAATCCATGGATTGCAGAACAGCATGCTTTAATGATTAATACTGCATTGCAACAATGGGGCATTGCCAACAAAGAAATAGATATCCTTGCCAGTCATGGACAAACCATTTATCATGCCCCTAAAATTTTACACCATCAATCCGAATATGGAAATGCAACCCTTCAATTAGGAGATGGAGATCATTTGGCAGTTAAAACAGGCATTATTACACTCAGTGATTTTAGGCAAAAGCATATTGCTGCAGGAGGGGAGGGAGCGCCTTTAGCGGTATATGGAGATTATTTTATTTTTAGTAAATCAGGAGAGAACAGAATCATGTTGAACATTGGCGGCATCGCTAATTTTACTTATTTATCTGCCGATTTAGATGTTGCAAAAATTTTCAGCACAGATACTGGCCCAGGAAATACCATGATGGACGCCTATGCGCAAAAATATTTCCAAAAAGCCTATGATGAAAATGCAGCCATTGCAAAACAAGGAATAGTGAATGCCCAATTATTGGCTTCTTTGAAATCAGATTCCTTTTTTGATAAATCCTTTCCAAAAACAACAGGTCCGGAATTATTCAATCTCGATTATTTACAAACGGCTTTAGAAAAATCAGGCACCAATTCACTAAGTCATTTTGATGTAATGGCAACCTTGAACCAATTCAGCGCCGATACTATTGTAACGGCCATCAAAGCATCTTTAGATGTCGAAAGCCAATATGTAGTATACAGCAGTGGAGGCGGAATGCACAATCCTCTTTTAATGGAAACCATTCAAACTCAACTACCTGCATGCAGCTATTTTACTACAAAGGACCTGGATATTAGCCCTGATGCAAAAGAAGCGGTCTTATTTGCCATTTTGGCCAATGAATGTATAGCTGGTGGTAATACCCCAATTGGCGGCGGAAACAAAGACATTCCTGCAGTATCCATGGGAAAAATTAGTTTCCCAGGATAAATGCCATCTGCAAACTTATTTTCTTATTCTAGATGCAATACTTACTTCGCCATCGGTTGTTATTTCTAAATAAATACTTTCTTTTACCGAAAACATCGAAATAAAATATTTCTTCTCTCCGTAAACATCTGTAAACTCAATGCATTCTTTTAATGAATAAGTGGGGAAGGTATATTTGCTCGTAATTACATAAATAGCATCTTTAGGTAATTTGTCGAAATCAAAATTAGTAGATGTACCAATGATTTCCCCTTGCTTGTAATATACTTTTTCACTGTTTCTTTCGTCACGTTTAACCGATGCATTTGCAAAGCTGTTAAAAGACAAAATTAATGCTGCTGCTGCGATGATAACTTTTTTCATTTTGTTTATTTTTTAATTGGTTATAGTTTCATTTACTTGTCAAAAGTAGATGTTGTATATATCAGACGCAGAACATTGTGATAGGTTACATGAAGCATTTGTGTTTGTAGATGAGCGGTAAACATTGGATAAAGTCTCGGTGAATGATTTCTTATGAAATCTAATACAGTAAAGGATTTTATTGAAAATTGCTTTACAATGAATGACCACTTCTGGTTGGGATGAAAATTGTTAAAGCCATATTAACGATTGACCAATGGCATGGTATGGACATAAAAAAAGACATTGTTTAATGCAATGTCTTTTAAAAAATTAGCAGGTAGGTATTAATTACTTGTTTTGAACACTAGGATAATGGTCGATTGTTTCAAAAGCATTGCGTTTGTCTTCTTTTAATAATTGAATAAATCTTCTTAATGAATCAATATGTGCTCCATTTTGAAACATTCTATCATGTGCAAGAATAACAATTGAATTCTCTCTTTCGGTATAGCCCGATTCAAATTTGTCGTTGATTAGTTTGACTAGTTCAGTAGGGCTTTGCTTTGGGGTACTACCTTTAACAAACTGCCATTCAATATCCCAGCCAATGATTTTATATCCCAATGAATCTAATCGCTTTGCTACCATTTCAGATGATTTTGGCCCATGTACTTCCCCATTTGCAGCCCAAGTATTTCTGCCTGGCATACGAATGATTTTTACTGGAATATTCATGGCTTTCTCTGCCCTTAAAAAATCGGCCACTGCAGTATCTATATGGGTATAGAAATAATTGTAATTGTCTCTAAAAGCGTGTGAATAGCTATGATTGGCTAATAAAAATTGAGGATAAGCATTTCTAATTGAATCGATGGTTCTTTTTCTTCTTGGCTCTATACCGTGGTGCATTCCCACGGCAAAAAAAGTGGCTTTTACGCCTTCTTCCTCAAAAATCCGTTTACAAATGGTAGTTCCAGGAGGTTGTGGAGAGTCATCCCAGGTTAAATAGATATATCTTTTAGAACTGTCGTATTTCATTGGTGTTCCGGGAACCAATTTTGTAACAACAGGAGTTGTAGTAGAATCAGCACTTGTTTTACTATCTTTTCCGCCATTACAAGCCGAAATACCCATAATTAAGCAGGATAAAATCAGAAAACCGTTGTTTTTTGTCAAATCTTGATACATTAGTTGTTTTTTTCAAAGGTAATTCGGGAAAAAGCTAATTGGTTGATTAATTGGTAGATGTGGAAAAAACGATTGAATTTTTGCTACAAGGCATTATTTATTAAAGAATGTGAAGAAATATTGAAAAAAAATAAGTTTTAGGCTTGTTAGTTTGCTTCATTTGCTTACCTTTGCCGTCCGAAAAAATCGGAAAAAATCATTAGTCATGGCAAGAGTATGTCAGGTAACAGGTAAAAAACCAATTGTAGGTAACAGTGTTTCTCACTCAAACATCAAGACCAAGCGCCGTTTTCTACCCAATTTACAGAAAAAACGTTTCTTTTTTGCTGAAGAAGATCGTTGGGTATCATTGAAAGTATCTACTGATGCTCTCAGAACAATTAATAAAAATGGTTTGAGCACAGTAATCAAGCAATTGAGAGCTGACGGAGTGAAGATCTAATTAAACACAAGAAAATTAGCTAATAAAATGGCAAAGAAAGGTAACAGGGTTCAAGTAATACTTGAGTGCACAGAGCACAAAACCAGTGGTTTAGCAGGTACAAGTCGCTATATTACCACCAAGAATAAGAAAAATACGCCTGAGCGTATCGAGTTGAAGAAATTCAACCCATTAATGAAAAAAGTAACCGTTCATAAAGAAATCAAATAGTCATGGCAAAAGCAGCTAAAACCGCGATTAAAACCAAAGACCAGAAAGCAGCAGCCGAGGCTAAAAACTGGACTAAAGTAATTAAGGCCGTACGCAGTCCTAAATCAGGTGCGTATACTTTTAAAGAAGCAATCATACACAAGGATAAAATAAAGGACTTTTTGTCTAGTAAATAGTTCTTTGTATCAACGTACAGAAAAGCTTCCTTCTCAACAGTAGGAGGCTTTTTCTATTTTATTATTCAATCATTTACCATGGGTTTCTTCGACAAATTATTTGGGAAAAAAGACAAAGAAAGTCTAGATCAGGGTTTGCAAAAAACCAAAGAAGGGTTTCTTTCTAAGATCACCAAAGCTATTGCTGGTAAATCTTCTATTGATGAAGAAGTATTAGACAATTTGGAGGAAGCCTTGATTGGAGCAGATGTTGGCGTTACTACAACTTTGCAGATTATTGAACAAATAGGAAAAAGGGTAAAAGAAAATAAGTATCTGAATACTAATGAGTTGAATGGCTTACTTCAACAAGAAATTGCATCAATATTAGTTGATGCCCCCGATCAATCCCTCCATGGATTTACCCTTCCTGAAGGTAAAAAACCTTATGTTATTTTGGTGGTAGGCGTGAATGGTGTGGGAAAAACAACGACCATTGGCAAGTTAGCTGCTCGATTTAAAGCTGCAGGTAATCAAGTTATTTTAGGGGCCGCGGACACTTTCAGAGCTGCAGCTGTGGATCAGTTAACTATCTGGAGTGAAAGGGTGGGTGTTCCCATAGTTAAACAAGCCATGGGTTCAGACCCAAGTGCAGTTGCATACGATACGGTAGCGAGTGCCGTTGCCAAAAATGCCGATATAGTGATCATCGATACAGCAGGCCGTTTGCACAATAAAGCGCATTTAATGGATGAACTGAATAAAATTAAAAGAGTCATTCAGAAAATCATTCCCGATGGACCACACGAAGTATTGTTGGTTTTAGATGGATCAACCGGGCAGAATGCAATTGAACAAGCCAGACAATTCACAGCAACTACCGAGGTTTCAGCCTTAGCCATTACTAAATTGGATGGAACTGCAAAAGGAGGAGTGGTTTTAGCTATTTCTCATCAATTTAAGATTCCAGTCAAATACATTGGGGTTGGAGAAAAAGTAGAAGATCTATTGGTGTTTGATAAGAATGAATTTGTAAAAACTTTATTTGAGTTATCCAATTAATTTTTATCTTTCTAAAAAATTTAAGAGATGAAAAAAATTATTTTATCAGCTGCTATTTTATTTTTGGCTGCAAGCAGTCAGGCCCAATTAGGCGGATTAGTTGACAAAGCAACCAAAACAGCAACAGCTGCTGGTTTTGACGTAAACAAATTAACAAGTGGAATCATGGGTAAATTAGGCCCAACACTTAAATTAAGCAGTGCACAACAAACTCAGGTAACTGATATTGTAAGTGGATTTTTAACCAAGAAGTCTGATATTGTTCCTTTGGCAGCAAGTAATCCTACAGAATATGCTAAGAAACAATCTGGATTATTCAGTGGCTTACAATCAAAATTAGGGGGTGTATTGGCGAAAGACCAAATGTCTAAATTCATGGGAATGAAGCCAGCATCAGCAACAAAATCTGATCCTTTGTCTGCATTATTCTTCTAGTAACATTAGAAAGTATACCGGATGGCCAAGCCACCCCAACCACTTTCAATAAAATTATAATCAATCAAATTAAAGGAGGGCTGCCAATCTAATCTTAGATTGCGTGGTGCTCCTTTTTTTATGAATTGTTGCCGACTAGTTATGGTATAACTTGTTTTTATAAGTAGGTTTGTAGCATGCAATCATTCAATCATTTAGTAACCGATTTTAACAATCGTTTTGCTGGCAGACATTTTCCAGAAACACCGGCAAGTTTATATGATCCTTGTCAATATTTTTTAGGAATTGGGGGAAAGCGCATTCGACCAATTTTGTGTTTGATGGGGAATGAATTATTCGACAATATTCACCAAGATGCATACCAAGTAGCTACTGCCATTGAATTGTTTCACAATTTCACGTTGATTCATGATGATATTATGGACAATGCTTCTTTGAGAAGAGGCATGGAAACAGTTCATGTAAAATACAATCCTAGCACAGCTTTGCTAGGAGGAGATGTAATGATGATTAAAGCGTATGAATACCTGAATACCATCAACTTAAATCATCTTCATCCCATTTTGCAGTTGTTTAATACAACGGCTAAAGAAGTTTGTGAGGGTCAGCAATTGGATATGGATTTTGAACAAAGAGAAGAAGTAAGGTTGGATGAATATATTCATATGATTACATTAAAAACTTCTGTATTATTAGCAGGAAGTTTAAAAATGGGTGCCATTTTAGGGGGAGCTGGTGAAGGCAATTGCAATCATTTATATGAGTTCGGCAAAAACTTGGGCATTGCCTTTCAAATTCAGGATGATTATTTAGATGCATTTGGCGATCCGGAAAAATTTGGCAAAGAAGTTGGCGGAGATATCAAACAAAATAAAAAAACATTTTTACTCTTGCATGCACTGGAAGTTGCTAATGCAGAACAAAAGCAACTATTAAAGAATGTAATGGAAGCAAATCCGGCTGATAAAGTAGCTCAAGTGCTTTCCATTTATAAAGACTGTGGAGTAGATGAATGGGCCAATACATTGAAGAATCAATATTTAAATATTGCCTTGAAGCATTTAGATGATATCGCTGTTTTAACTAAACGAAAAGCACCGCTGATTGAATTGGCAGATTATTTAATTCAAAGGGATGTATAATTAAGAGTTTCCTATCTTTCAGCTTCAATTAATTGAATATGTCTTCTCTTTTTAGAAAGAAATCTTTAGATAAAATTGTTGCAGATGCTGCTGCTGGTCATTCAGATGGTCATGGAGCTGGGCTTAACAAAGTTTTAGGCGTTCGTGATTTAACCTTCATGGGGATTGCAGCCGTTATTGGTGCAGGTATATTTTCTACCATTGGTACAGCTGCATTCAATGGTGGTCCGGGCATAGCCATTTTGTTTGTAATAACAGCAATTACCTGTGGATTCAGTGCACTTTGTTATGCCGAATTTGCCAGTAGAATTCCTATTTCTGGAAGTGCATATACTTACGCTTATGTTTCTTTTGGGGAAGTAGTTGCATGGATTATTGGATGGGCACTGATCTTAGAATATGCCATTGGAAATATTGTAGTGGCTATCAGCTGGAGTGGTTACTTTAATAATTTATTGGAAGGATTTCATATTCATTTACCGGGTTGGTTAGCTACTAATTCATCCAATGCTATATTAGGGTACGAAGAAGCAGTCAAAGCTTTGGCAGCAGGGCAAACACTGGAAACAATGACCAAGCATGCCAGAATGGGTTATGATGCCATAACCAATGCACCTGTTATTGGTGGCTGGAAAATCATTTTGAATATTCCTGCATTCATGATTGTATTCTTGATTACTATACTTGCATATATAGGAATTAAAGAAAGCAAGAAAACCACCAATGCCATGGTGATTTTCAAAATTCTGGTGATCGTTGGTGTGATCATTGTTGGATTTTTTTATGTAGATACCAGTAACTGGACTCCTTTCTTGCCCAATGGTTTCGGTGGAGTGCTTGCAGGGGTATCAGCTGTATTTTATGCTTATATTGGTTTTGATGCTATTTCAACAACTGCCGAAGAATGCAAGAATCCACAAAGAGATTTACCTCGCGGCATGATTTACTCATTAATTATTTGCACCATTTTATACATTTTAGTTGCATTGGTTTTAACTGGTATGGTTAATTACAGTGAATTAAAAGTAGATGACCCATTGGCCTATGTGTTCGATAAATTGCATTTGAATAAAATTGGCTATTTTATTTCGATTAGTGCAGTAGTGGCAACAACCAGTGTGTTGTTGGTATTTCAATTAGGGCAACCAAGAATTTGGATGAGTATGAGTAGGGATGGATTATTGCCCAAAAAATTTGCGAAAGTGCATCCCAAATTTCAAACACCCTCATTTGCAACTATTATAACTGGTTTAATGGTTGGCATCCCTTCTTTATTTGTGGGAAGTAGTACAATGACCGACTTAACAAGTATTGGAACATTGTTTGCTTTTGTATTGGTTTGTTTTGGTGTGTTGGCTTTGCCCAGATTAACTTCAAAGACTGGAACTGGAAAATTTCAATTGCCCTATATTAATGGAAAACTATTGATACCAGCAATTGTATTGCTGGTCGCATTTTTATTTCGTCAAAGAATTACTGATGCATTTACCAATATTGGATCAGAAGGATACCAAGAATTTCTATTCCTCATTTTTATGCTAATTGCATTTATTACAGCATTGCTCAGTTTCATTAGATCCTATTCATTTATACCAGTAGCGGGGGCACTTTGTTGCCTTTATTTAATGATAGAGATTCCTGCAGTTAGCTGGTTATGGTTTTTTGTTTGGATGGGAATTGGGTTGGTTATTTATTTTTTATACGGAAAACAAAAAAGCAAATTAGCTGAATAATGAAATACCAGGTAGGAGATGATATATTAGTGTTGTTGAGCAATGAAGAAGGAAAAGTAATAGAAATTATCAACGATAAAATGGTACTCATTGAAGTGAGGGGCGTTAAATTTCCCGCCTATATGGATCAGATAGATTTCCCTTATTTCAAAAGATTTACCGAGAAAAAATTAATTCCTTCAAAAAAACTAGAACCTAAATTATACTTAGACCAAATTCCAAAAGAAAAGCCTCAACCGAATCAAATCAAAGTGGCAACTGGAGTGTGGCTAAGTTTCATTCCCAAATTTGAACTGGACGATTTTAATGATGAAGTAGTGGATGTATTAAAAATACATTTAGTAAACAAAACAGGCAATGCTTTAAAGTTTATTTACAAACAGGAATTCAATGGAATCGAACATTTTTCTTTAGTAAATGAAATTCAAGCATTTCATGATTTTTATTTGCATGATATTGATTTTGCATCGGTAAACGATAGTCCCAATTTTGCATTTGATTTTAGTCTCCAACAGGGGCTCAAAAATAAAGCAACTCATTTTGAGACCAACTTGAAATTAAAAGCCAAGCAAGTATTTCAAAAAGTTGAATTGTTAAAGGAAAATAATGAACCCGCATTTTCTTATTTATTGTTTGAACATTATCCCGATAAGGAAGCAGATTATTTTCCATTAGATAGTTTAGCAGCTAAAGGCTATAAAGTGTATGATGCTGGTAAAGCACGTGAGCATCTGCCTCCATCCAGAACGGTCATCGATTTGCATATAGAAAAACTGACCAATAACTATAGTTCAATGAGTAATTTTGAAATGCTCAGCTTGCAACTGAGTGAACTGGAAAAATGGCTAGATATTGCTGAAGCGCATCATCAACATGAATTAACCATTATTCATGGGGTAGGGTCGGGTAAATTAAGGGAGGAAATACATGAAATACTGAAGACCAGAAGAGCGGTAAAACACTTTATTAATCAATATGATTCCCGTTTTGGATATGGTGCTACCCAGGTTTATTTTCAGTATTCCTAATTAATGGCTACCAACTGCATGGTATTTTGCTACCCCTACATCAGAAACCAAGCATTTCTTCGTTACATCGCCTTCTCTTGCTGTATCTTTATTGCTTACAAACCCGAGCCATCGCCCCAATTTTATTGGGGAGGAAAGTCCGGACAGTAAAGAGCAACCCACCGGTTAAGCGCCGGCTTCCCCCTAAAAAGGGAAAGAGAAAGTGCCACAGAAAATAACTACCCGCTTCGGCGTGGAAAAGGTGAAAACGTGAGGTAAAAGCTCACGGCTACAAATGGTAACATTGGTAGGGGGTAAACCTTGGGTACTGTAATGCCATGTAAAGGAATGTTGAGGGCTGCTCGCCCGAGCTTTGCGAAAGCAAACACATTCCAGGGTAGGCAGCAAGATCAGTTCAGTAATGATCTGACTAGATAAATGATGGAGTTGAAACAGAATCCGGCTTACGAGGTTTGTATTTTTTTTCATGAAAACTATTGTCTTTATTGTAATGAATATGTATAGAAGGAAGAAGAGCATATTTTGTTTTTTATTTAGTACCATGATGGTGCTTTCTTTTGCATTTCAGCAATTGAATGCACAATGTGTTTTTGTTTCCATTAGCGGCCCAAAATGTACGAGTGACGGAAATATCATTGGTAGTTTTAGCAGAAACCCTTTTCAGATTGAATGGAATTACGAAGGAAAAGTGGTGAAAACCAACACAGCCATTTGGACAACATTGGCAACCACACCCATAAGTGGTAACATCACTGGGTCTTCTTCACTCAAAAGAGTCAATGGTACTGGAGGGATTGCTATTGATGCAAATGGTGCGATTTTGATTTCAGATACTTTGAATAATCGCATTAATAGTTTTAGTAAAACAACCATTGATGGACTTTCAGTTGCAGGGGGCAATGGACAGGGATCAGGTTTAAATCAATTAAATAAACCTGCTGGAATTTTTATTGATGGATTTGGTAATTTATTTGTTACTGATCAAAATAATCATCGTGTATTAAGGTTTGCTCCAGGCTCCAATACTGGATTTGTAGTTGCAGGAGGTAATGGTGCAGGAGCTGGTCCAGGACAATTGAATAATCCCAAAGATGTTTTTGTAGATGCCTCTGGTGGGGTATATATTGCTGATGCTGGAAATCATAGAATTCAAAGATGGGCTCAAGGTGGAACAGCTGGAACTACTGTTGCAGGCGGCAATGGTGCAGGTTCAGAATCAAACAAATTGAATAGCCCAGTTGGCGTTTGTGTAGATCAAAATTTTAATGTGTATGTAGCCGATTCTGCCAATCATCGAATTCAAAAGTTTAACTTGGGCAACCCTAGTGGAGTAACTGTTGCAGGCGGAAATGGGAGAGGGTCTGGGCCAGAACAATTGAATCAACCAACAGATGTAGTTGTAGATGCACAAGGAAATATTTATGTGTTAGATGCGGGAAATCACAGAGTACAAAGATGGACTGCCAATAGTGGCGCTCAATCTACGCTGGCAGGAAATAAAGATGGTTTTGGTGGATCCTTAAATGATCAATTACAATCTCCTTCGGCAATTGGATTTGATCCATCTGGTAATTTATTTATTTTAGATGAACAGAATGGCCGTGTTCAACAATATTCAATCATTCCTATCTCCACTACATTTGCACCTACCTTTCAGGGAACATATACTGCTACTGCCTACTCATTCATAGGATGTAAACAAATATCTAACGGTCTATCTATTTTAGCCAATCTTCCCATACAAGTATTTGGAAATACCAATGCATGTAAAGGAGATCCAACTTTTGTAAAAATAACTGGTGGTGGAAATTATGTTTTTACACCCTCTTCTTCTGTTACAAAAATAAACGATAGTATTTATCGATTTACTCCTGATGTGTCTACTAATTATACAATCAGTTCTAATAATTCAAATGGTTGTGTGGCAACCACTAATGTTACTGTTACATTAGGAGATAAGATATCGCCAACGATTAAAGGCAGTGCCGAATGTGTAGCGCCTGATGCCGCTAAATTAAGTGTAAAATTAACCGGAGGCACTCCAAGTCTATTAACATGGAGTAATAAGAATACCATAGAAGGAATGTCTTTCCCTACATGGGAAAATACGGGGACTTCAGTAGCAGGTGGCAATGGTACAGGTAGTTCCAATGCACAATTGAATTTACCATCAGCCATTGCTATAGATTCAAAAGGAAACATGTATGTAGCTGATCCTCTAAATAATCGAGTGCAATTATGGAAGCCAGGAGAATTGGTTGGAACTACAATTGTTGGAGGTAATGGAGCAGGTGCAAATCCTAATCAATTGAATTATCCGACCGGAGTTTTTGTTGATCCATTCAATAATATTTATGTGGTAGACCAGAATAACCAAAGAGTTCAGTATTTTGAATCTGGCTCTACCGTTGGAAAAACAGTTGCTGGAGGAAATGGTGCTGGCTCTTCTGATTTTCAGTTGAATTTTCCATCAAGTGTAATCGTAGATGGGGCAGGAAATATTTTTGTAAGTGATGCAGGTAATCATCGTGTGCAGAAATGGTCGGCCAATGGTAAAACGGTAAGTACGGTTGCCGGCAATGGGCAGGTTGGAGATTCTAGTTATAATTTAAATAATCCTCAAGGATTGTATATTGATAGAAATGGATATCTGTATGTTGCCGATGCGGGCAATCATCGGGTGATGCAATATTTTCCTAATAGTATTTTTGGAACTCCCTTAGCAGGTAATAGAGGTGTAGGATTTGATTTGCGACAATTGAATAATCCTTCAGCGGTTATAGCTGATGCAGTAGGTAACTTATATATTGCAGATAGAGGGAATAATCGAATTCAACGATGGGTTGCCTATGATACAATTGGAAATACTATTGCTGGAAGTCAAGCTGGTGGTGGTGGTTCTTCACCCACTCAATTAAATTTACCATCAGGAATTGCATTTAATAATGATGGAAATTTATTGGTAGTAGATTCGAGAAACAATCGCATACAACAATTTCTATTAAATAAAAATAGTGTAGACACCAATTTTACTCCGCGAAAATCTGGAACATATACAGCTGTTGCGTATGCGTTTAATGGCTCCGATAAAAATTAATGCAGCAAAACAAGCAATATGTGAAGGGGAATCAGTTTTAATGATTGCAAAAGCAGACTCTGCTGCATCATTTACTTGGAGCCCATCAAACGGTTTAAATGTTACTAATAATGATACAGTTGTTGCAAATCCGATTGTTACTACCAAGTATACGGTCTCTTATTTGGATACCAATGGATGCAAGGCAAATGGATTTGTTACCCTTAAAGTAAATGCTACTCCTAAGTTATTTATTGAAGGGGCTAATTGTATTAGTGATATAGACTTAAAAGTGAATTCATCTAGTAAATTGAATTATGCTATTTGGAATAGTTCGATTAATCCAACGGATAAGACCATTAATGCAGGATGGAGAAGGTCAGGTACTACAGTTGCAGGAACAACTGGAGTTGGCGGTGTAGATTCCAGTAAATTAGGTAGACCCAATTTTGTCTTTGTTGATTCGAAAGGTGCATTGTTTGTAATTGATCAATGGAATCATCGAATTGTGAAATGGATACAAGGAGAAAAGGCAGGTGTTGTTGTGGCAGGTGGCAAAGGCCCAGGTACAAGATTAAGTCAACTGAATAATCCAAATGGAATCTATGTAGATAGTAAAGGCATCATGTATATTGCTGATACAGATAATGATCGAGTAGTTAAATGGGTACAAGGTGATACAACCGGTGTTGTTGTTGCAGGTGGAAATGGAAAAGGATCCGGACCAGGGCAATTGTCTTATCCAGCAAGTGTTTATTTAGATGCATACGATAATATTTACATTGCCGATGCATTGAATTCTCGAATTCAAAAATGGGCTCCAGGTGCTGCTGTTGGACAAACTGTTGCAGGTGGCAAATCCACTGGATCTGATTCCACGCAATTGAATACTCCTTTAGGTGTTTTTGTAGATGGTCTTGGAAATATTTATGTTGCAGATACGCAGAATGATCGAATACAAAGGTTTGCACCAGACTCATTGAAAGCTATTACTGTAGCAGGTGGTAAAGGACGAGGAAATAATACCAATCAAACATCATTGCCTTTGAATATTTTTGTTGCCAACACAAAATTATTTATTACTGAAGGAGGAACGGCTAATAGAATTAAAACTTGGAATATTGGAGATGCAGTTGGGGAAGTAATTGTTGGCAGTAGTACAATTGGCGGATTGAGTGATCAATTAAATGCACCAGGGAATGCGATGATTGATGCCCATGGTTCTTTGTTTGTTTCAGATATGAACAACTATCGAGTACAGCGATATTCATTAACTGACACGAGCTTTGCTTTTCCTGCAAAAGAAGTTGGTACCTATAATGTGCGTGGTTGGAGTTTTGATGGTTGTGCGTCTAATTTTGCATCTCAAAAAATGGGAACAGGCGTTGTTCCAGCTGCCCCAAATGTAAAAGATACAATCTTTTGTTTGAATGCACCTAGTACTGAATTAACTGCTGGCCCTCCAAGCGATAATTTATTGTGGTATACTGTTGGAAATGGGGGGACAGGTTCTATCATTGCTCCAAAACCTTCAACTACTATAGTGGGTTCTACAAATTATTGGGTTTCCAGAATAAATGCACAACAAACATGCGAAAGCATAAGACAAAAGATAACAGTAAAAGTGAATCCTTTGCCTGGAGCTACTTTACGAATATTGGCTAAATCTAGCTTATTGCCAGGGGATACTGCTTTCCTTCAAGTTAAACCAGATTCTTTACAATCCATCAATAAAACGCTTTGGTTCAAAAACGGAAATCCTCAATCTACAATTCCTGATACTACAAAAACATTAAACGTATTTTATAATAATTTTGGAACATTTTTTGTTCAGGTGAATGACTCGAACCGCTGTAGTTCAACTTCTAATTCAGTAGAAGTTAAGGGGGAAATTGCACAACAACAAACTATGTATGTTTTCCCCAATCCAGTCCAATCGAGTACAAGAATTATTTTTGCAGCAGACCCTAATAATGTCACCTATTTAAAAATAATTTCTTCAAATGGTACAGTACATAGTAACCAAAAAATACCGACATCAAACGTGGGTAATACAGTATACGATTTGAATATGTCTAATTTGATTCCTGGGATCTATGATATACAATTGTATACTGGTACGGGCAAAGTAGTTGAAACAAAAAGAGTGATTAAATTATAACTCATCAATTATTGAACTTCTTCATCAAATAAATGAATATTGAGTTTCACACTATCTATTAATGGTGTTTCGTGAAGGTTTCGTATTTTTACCGCTATGACACAAGAACAAATTAAGCGTATGAGGGACCGAACTTTGGTCTTGAGGAGGTTTCTTTGACGTTGATAACCGAATATATAAAGTAGAAACAGA
>REAV01000009.1 GCA_004294465.1 Sphingobacteriia bacterium
GGTTTTAAATAGATGGGGGCCGCTAAGCAAATCTGGTTAGTGACCCCCTAAAAACAAACAATCGTTAGTTAGTTTTCGACACAAAAGTAGCTTTTATAAGTTCATGAACAAATTGTTTATTGAATAAGAACTACTCAATTTTTAGTTTGGGTACGATTTGTTGGTAAACTGCCTCATTAATCAAGATGATTTGCTTCAAGTCGGCCAATTGAATGAATTTACCATACTGTTTTCGGTATAAAACGATGGCTTTGGCTAAACCCTCTCCAAGGCCAGCTTGAACTAATTGTGCAACAGATGCTGTATTGATATTTACAACACTGTCATTTTTAATGAACGCCTTACCCAACTCAATGGTGTTATTTGAAGCTCTATATGATTCAATTGGTTGAATGGATAAAAAAGCCCTTATAGTACTAAAAACAGAATCAGCAATACCATAAGTGCTGGCCACTTGATTGATACTTGAAAACCCACCTAATTTTTCTCTGAACTTTACAATACG
Source organism: Sphingobacteriia bacterium (assembly GCA_004294465.1). Classification (GTDB taxonomy): domain Bacteria; phylum Bacteroidota; class Bacteroidia; order Chitinophagales; family Chitinophagaceae; genus Sediminibacterium. Next base: position 506 of record REAV01000009.1, read on the forward strand.
ATTGGCTAAAACGGGGCCTATTCCTGGTAAAGACTCCCAATCCGAAACTGATGCTGTATTGACATCTACTATTCTTTGTTTTTTAACTGGTACAGCAACAGGATTATAAGGTAGAGAATTATTTGCGGAAAAAAGCACAAAGGGAATTATTCTATCTGCATCTGAAGGCAATAAACCCCATATCTTTCGAAGATCTTCTGGCTTTCTAAAACGTCCTCCTTTTTCGCGATAGCGAAAGATGGTACTAATTGTTTTTTGACTGATGCCCAATCTTTCCCAACCATTTTTATCCAATTCATTTGGATCGAAATAAAACATTTTTAGGGCAAGATTAGTAGTTGCATGATGTTCAATAATTGTAGCTGAATCGATTATGTTATTTGATTTTTCATTCAAGTAATGAATGAATCCACTATCTACTTTTGGAGTAACAATAGGAGAAGAATAGAATGCAGGCAGCCATAAAAAAAATACCATTACCACCAGCATTGCAATAATTCCAAGGCTTTCTTTCTTAGAAAACCTAAGCCAATCTCTTAAATGAAATTTCATGCCTCTTAAGATATTAAAAGGACTTACAAACAAATAACTAATCCATCATAAGCCAGTTGTATATGCGCCGACAATTCTCTATTAATTGCAGCATGTTTACCCAATTGGTGACTAATATGGGTAAAATACACAGTAGGTATGGATAATTCCAAAGCCAATTCTACAGCTTCATCAAGTGTAAAATGAGAAATATGTTTTTCTTTACGTAGGGCATTCAAAACCAATACAGATGAACCCCGAATTTTTTCTTTTTCTGAACCTTCTATTTTATTCGCATCGGTGATGTAAGTAAAATCACCAAAACGAAAACCCAATACTGGCATTTTATAATGCATCACTTCAATTGGAATAACAGGAATATCGCCAATCATAAATGGCTCGGTATCGATCGTAATTAAATCTACATCAGGAACACCAGGATATTTCTTATCTCCAAAAGCATAATAATAATCTCTTCGCACCGCTTCTTCAGTTAGTGAATTGGCATACACTTTCATAGATTGTTGAGAGAAAAAATTAAACGCCCGAATATCATCCAAGCCAGCCAAATGATCTTTATGTGAATGCGTATATAAGACGGCATCCAACTTCGTTGTTTTAGTACGCAACATTTGATAACGAAAATCTGGAGTGGTATCTACAACTATGGTCGTTTTTGGAGAACTAACTAAAATACTGGTTCTAAGTCTTTTATCTTTATCGTCTTTAGAAGAACAAACATCACAACTACAACCAATCATCGGGATGCCCGTACTGGTTCCTGTTCCTAAAAATTGAATGGTTAATGGAGGTTCGTTCACACTATAAAATTACTAGAAATAGATGAATCTAGTAAAGTATTTAACGCAATAGTCTATGCTTCAGTAACGGATTTTTTTACTACGTCTTCATACAGTTTCTGTGACTCAAGCGTTAGTTTATCAAACTCAATTGCCAATTGAGGAATGATTTCCATCAATGTATTGATTCTACCTTCTGTATTGAGAAATTTATTCAAAACAACTACTTTTCTTGCTTCTAATAAGCACCAGCCACTTTGAAAAGTACCACGCTCATACCGAACCACATAGCCAGACTCACCTAAAATGTCTTCTAATTTATCAACTACTGATTGTGTATATTTCATATGTACAAATTTAAGTTTACAAGGTTGGATAAATAGATCCTTTTATCCACAATCTGGTCTAATTAACCCTTGGTCTCCATTTTAATTAAGGGAATGATCATCTCTTCGAGGCTGATTCCCCCATGCTGGAAACTATTTTTATAATAATTGACATAATGGTTGTAATTATTTGGATAACATAGGAATCCATCTTCTTTGGCAAAAATAAAAGAGGAATTAATGGTTGGAATGGGTAAACCGGCTTTCGTTGGATCTTTGAATGCTAAAACATCTTTGTCTTCATAATTCAAATTTCTGCCATGCTTGTACCTCAAATTGGTAGTAGTTTGCTTGTCACCAATTACTTTGTGCGGGGTTTTTACTCTAACACTCCCATGATCGGTCGTGAGTATAATTTTGATTTTTTTATCGCTGATTTTTTTCAGTGCTTGATGCAATGGACTGTGTTCAAACCAGCTTTTAGTTAAACTCCTATAACTGGCTTCGTCACTGGCTAATTCCTTCAATACTTCCATTTCTGTTCTGGCATGACTGAGCATATCAACAAAATTGTATACAATTACATTCAGTTGATTGTTGAGTAAATTATGAATATTATTCACCAACTGCTGTCCGTCCTGGTGATTTAATATTTTATGATAACTCATTTTAATATCCTCTTTCTTTTGTTTCTTCAACAAAGCTTTTAAGAACTCTTCTTCAAATAAATTTTTACCGCCTTCTTCCTCATCGTTTTTCCATTGTTGAGGAAATTTTTTGGCAATCTCAGCAGGAAGCATGCCAGCAAAAATGGCATTACGACAATACTGTGTAGCTGTTGGAAGTATTGAATAAAAAGCGTCTTCTTCAGTGATTTTAAAACTAGATGCCATTATTGGCTGAATGGCTTTCCATTGATCTAATCTAAGATTATCGATCAAAATAAAAAACAAGGGTGTGTCTTTCTCTATATGTGGCAATACTTTAAACTGCATCAACTGATGGCTCATGATCGGCGATTCTGAAGAAACAGGATTCATCCAGGATTCATAATTTTTAGAAACGAATTTTGAGAATGCAGCATTGGCCTCTTTTTTTTGCTCATAAAAAATACTGCGCATTTCAGGGCTATCGCTTTTTTCCATTTCTAATTCCCAATAAACCAGTTTTTTATATAAGTCTATCCACTCCTGGTAATCGGGGTTTCCGGATAAAGCCATGAACATTTCGCTGAACTGTTGCTGATAAGAAGTTGTTGTTTTTTCAGCTACCAATCTTTTGTTATCGATGATTTTTTTTAGACTCAATAAAACTTGATTTGGATTTACCGGTTTAATTAAATAGTCACTAATCTGACTACCAATTGCCTCATCCATTAAATTTTCCGTTTCATTTTTTGTAATGAGAACTATGGGTAAATGTTGATGAATTGCTTTCATCCGGGTAAGTGTTTCTAAACCAGTAATACCAGGCATTGACTCATCCATGAGCACCACATCTACATCTGCTGTTTTAATATACTCCAGCGCATCAAATCCGTTGGTTAAGGTATGAACAGCATAGCCTTTGCTTTCCAGAAATATTTTCTGAGACTGAAGGCTATCAATTTCATCGTCTACCCAAAGTATGTTTGCTATTGCCATATTCTTCATTTAACTCAATAACTATTGCAGCTAAAGCTATTTATTAATTTGATTCTTTCACAATTTTGTATCTTCATACATTCAGCTATTGCTTTGATTTAACAATTTCTCAACACCATGCTTAGTACCAAAAGAAAAATAATCAATGATCCGGTTTATGGATTTATTACCATAAATGATCCGCTGATTTTTTCGATTATCGAACATCCATACTATCAACGATTAAGGCGTATACAACAAATGGCAATGGCACAGCTGGTTTATCCTGGTGCTGTTCATACAAGATTGCACCATTCTTTGGGCGCCTATCATTTAATGTGTAATGCAATTTCAGAATTAAAGAATAAGGGTGTAGCAATTACTTATGAGGAAGAAATAGCTGCAAAAGCAGCTATCCTATTACATGATATAGGTCATGGGCCATTCTCACATGCTTTAGAAGAAGTATTGATTCTCCATATAAGTCACGAACAGCTATCACTTCAAATTATGGAAGTGATGAATGAGTCTTTGAATGGACAATTAAATCTAACCATTCAACTTTTCACCAATAAATACCATAAAGCTTTTTTACATCAATTAATCAGTGGTCAGTTAGATGTAGATCGAATGGATTATCTAAGCAGAGATAGTTTTTTTTCTGGCGTTAGTGAAGGGGTTATTGGATATGATAGAATATTAAAAATGTTGGCTGTAAAAGACGATCAATTGGTGGTTGAAGAAAAAGGCATTTACAGTGTGGAGAAATTTTTAGTGGCAAGAAGGCAGATGTATTGGCAAGTCTATTTACATAAAACTGTACTTTCTGCTGAAAAAATGCTGGTTAAAATAATTGAAAGAGTAAGAGCCATTTATAATTCAAGTGATGAAAAATTGGTCACCCATTCTGCTCTTGACTATTTTTTAGGTGATTTTAATGGAAATATGGACAATGCTTCATTAGCTCAATTTTGCAAATTGGATGATTATGATGTAATCAGTGGATTGAAGAAATGGTCTAGTCATCCAGACCCCATATTATCCCTGCTATGTAATAGATTTTTGGATCGTCGCCTCTATAAATCCAAAATTCAGGCCGAGCCCTTTTCTGAAGCATTCATAAAAGAAAAACAAAATCAGGTTATACAACAATTTGGTATCAAGGCAGAAGACGTTCATTATCTATGCTTTACAGGCGTTGCAACGAATACTGCCTACCAACAGAAAGAAGAAAAGATCAATATTTTGTTTAAAGATGGAACGGTAAAAGACATTACAGAAGTAGACAATACAATGATTCAGCAAAATCTGTCTATACAAGTAAAAAAATTCTACATTTGTCTGTTAACTTAAATAGCTAGTATGCAATTTACAGCGGCTCAAATAGCCTTGATGATTCAAGGAATAGTTGAAGGAGATGCTTCTATAGCAATTTCTTCTTTCGGAAAAATTGAGGAGGCTGTAAATGGCCAGTTGTCTTTTATGGCCAATCCAAAATATGAAGAATATTTATATACGACTCAAGCTTCCATCATCATTATCAATGATTCTTTGGAATTAAAAACTGGGATCAACAAAACAATTATTAGGGTGAAAGATGCCTATTCTGCTTTTGCTACTCTAATGACCAAATACCAAGAATTAGCTGCTAAACAATTAAAGGGAATTCAAGAACCCAGTTATATTTCAGCCTCTGCTCAATTGGGTAATAATATATATTTTGGTGCATTTGCCTATGCTGGGGAACAAGTAACCATTGGCAATGATAGCAAAATTTATCCTGGTGTTTTTATAGGAGATCGGGTTAAAATTGGTTCAAATACAATTATTCATGCAGGTGTTAAGATTTATAATGATTGTGTAATTGGCGATCATGTAATTATTCATGCTGGAGTTGTAATTGGAAGTGACGGATTTGGATTTGCCCCACAAGCAGATGGTACATATAAAAAAGTACCTCAATTGGGAAATGTTATTGTTGAAAATGAGGTAGAAATTGGAGCTAATACAACTATAGACAGAGCTACAATGGGTTCAACTGTAATAAAGAAAGGAGTTAAACTTGATAACCTTGTTCAAATTGCACATAATGTAGAAGTTGATGAAAATACTGTAATTGCTGCCCAAACAGGTATTAGTGGAAGTAGTAAAGTGGGCAAAAATGTGCAAATTGGAGGACAGACAGGCATTTCTGGCCATATTTCAATAGCTGATGGAAGTAAAATCAATGGAAAAAGTGGGGTAACTAAGACCATTAAGGAATCAAATAAGTCATTTAATGGAAACCCTGCCTATGACTTTTCTACTTCTAAACGTATTGAAGCCCATACTAGAAACCTTCCAGCATTAGAAAAAAGGGTAAAAGAACTAGAAAAATTGGTTGAACAACTCAATGCTGAGCGTCTAATACCTAAATTAGGACAAAAAACCAGCCTTTAAGCTTATTTTTGCATACTTTAATTGTTAATTGGCAACCTTGGTTGCCTTTGTTTTAAATTGATGAATCAATATGGACCTTAATTTCAATCCCGATAAACAACATACCATCAACCAATCAATTAGTATCAGTGGAACAGGTTTACATACTGGTATTTTAGTTGATATGACTTTAAAGCCTGCAAATCCTGGATTTGGTATACAATTTCAAAGGATTGATATGCCCAATCAACCTATTATTAAAGCAGACTGCGATTTAGTTACTGATACCAGTAGAGGAACTACCTTGCAAATTGGGGACGCTAAAGTAAGTACTGTAGAACATGTACTGGCTGCATTGGTGGGAATGGGTGTTGACAATGTTTTGATTGAATTAAACGGACCAGAAATTCCTATAATGGACGGAAGCTCTTCTCCATTTATAGAATTGATAGAAGAGATTGGTGTATTAGAACAAGATGCTACCAAAGCCTGGTACAGCCTCGATGAAAATATTTATCATTATGATGATAATAAAAGAGTAGAGATGGTGGCTTTGCCATCTATCGATTATCAATTAACCACTTTAATTGATTTCAACAGCCCCGTTTTAGGTACTCAACATGCCGGTTTGAAAACAATCAAAGATTTTAAATCTGAAATTGCACCATGTAGAACATTCTGTTTTTTACATGAATTAGAAGCATTACTAGACAACGATTTGATCAAAGGAGGGGATATTAATAATGCAATTGTTGTTGTAGATAAAGCAGTAACTGATGAAGAAATGAGCAGGTTGGCTAAGGTCTTCAAAAGAGATAAAATTGAAGTGAAAAGCGAAGGGTATTTAAACAATCTAGAACTCCGCTTTCCCAATGAGCCTGCAAGACATAAATTATTAGATGTAGTTGGCGACCTTGCTTTAATTGGTTATCCGATCAAAGCAAGAATTATTGCTAACAGGCCTGGTCATAGTTCAAATGTAGAGTTTGCCAAAAAAATCAAACAGTACATCAAAAAAAATAAGCACGTAAAAGATGTTCCTGTTTACGACCCAACAATGCCCCCTGTTTATACTTTAGAAAAAATAGAAAAAACATTACCACACAGACATCCTTTCTTATTGGTTGATAAAATAATAGAATTAACCGATACCTATATTGTAGGTATCAAAAATGTAACTTATAATGAGTGGTTCTTCCCTGGCCACTTTCCTGGAAACCCTGTAATGCCAGGTGTTTTACAAGTAGAAGCATTGGCTCAAACAGGTGGAATACTTTGCATCAACTCTATGCCAGAAGGGCAATACGATACCTATTTTTTAAAAATAGATAATTGTAAATTCAAACAAATGGTAAGGCCTGGAGATACCATGGTTTTGAAGATGGAATTCAAAGGACCCATTAGAAGAGGAATTTGTGAAATGAGAGGAACAGTATATGTGGGTGGTAAAGTAGCCACCGAAGGAGATCTGGTTGCTCAAGTAGTGAAACGTCCCTAGCTTTTAAAAAACAATAATAAATTATTGAACAAAATAATTATGACACATCCTTATACTTATATCGATCCAAATGCCCGAATTGCGCCAAATGTAAAAATTGATCCATTCACTGTAATTCATGGTGATGTACAAATTGGTGAAGGAACTTGGATTGGCAGTAATGTTACCATTATGGATGGAACCAGGATCGGTAAAAACTGTAGAGTATTCCCTGGAGCAGTTTTAGGCGCCATACCTCAGGACCTAAAATTTGATGGTGAAAAATCTACTGCTGAAATAGGAGACAATACTACCATCAGAGAATTTGTAACCATTAATAGAGGAACAGAAGATCGTGGAAAAACTGTTATTGGTAAATATTGTATGATCATGGCGTATAGCCATATTGCGCACGATTGTATAGTTGGAGATCATTGTATTTTAAGTAATAGTGTTCAACTTGCTGGTCATGTAACAATCGGCAGCTGGAGTATAATTGGAGGGGTTAGTGCAGTTCATCAATTTGTAAATATTGGACAACATAGTTTTATTGCCGGAGGAAGTCTGGTAAGCAAAGATGTACCACCCTATATTAAAGCAGTTAGAAACCCATTGAGTTATGGAGGTGTAAATAGTGTTGGCTTAAAAAGAAGAGGATTTTCATTAGAACAAATCAATCATATACTCGACGTTTACAGAACCATTTATAACAAAGGATTTAATACTACACAAGCGCTTGAATATATTGAAGAAGAATTACAAGCAACCGATGAAAGAGACGAAATTGTAACTTTTATCAGAGAAAGTGGCAGAGGAATTATTAAGCGTTTTTCAAAGGGCGCCAATGATGATGAATAATATCAGCATTTCGTTACAACATGCAGGGAAAAGATTTAATCGGGAATGGATTTTTAAGGGCTTAGACTATGAATTTAAGTCGGGCAATGCTTATGCAATCACTGGATTTAATGGAAGCGGAAAATCTACCTTATTACAATGCTTAGGTGGCAGTATGGCTTTATCGGAAGGTAGCATCGCATTTACTGATTCTAACCTATTATCCATCTCCATTGAAAATATATATCAAGAGCTGGCCATTTGTGCACCCTATTTAGAATTAGTAGAAGAAATGACTACTATAGAAATGCTGCAATTTCATCAACAATTTAAACCTTTCATTTCAACTGTCTCCCTGCCTGAAATGATTGCATTGATTGGTCTGGAGAAAGCCACAGATAAGCAAATACGGTATTTTAGTAGTGGTATGAAACAAAGACTTAGATTGGCACAAGCGATCTTCTCCAACTGCCCAATCCTATTATTAGACGAGCCATGTTCCAATCTCGACAAAGATGGATATCGTTTATACCATCAATTAATTAGTACTTATTGCACCGATAAATTAATTATTACCTGTAGCAACGAAGAAGCAGAAATTGAAATTTGTACAAAGCGGTTGAATATTGTAGATTACAAATAAAAAAATGCGCTCATTATTCATTTTACTGATGATTGCTTTTTTTGTTGAATCGAAAGCACAAAAAGCAGAGCATCTTATTATTATTACTACTGATGGTTTCAGATGGCAAGAAGTGTTTACTGGTATGGATACTTC
>REAV01000010.1 GCA_004294465.1 Sphingobacteriia bacterium
ATCACAAGAAATAAGAGTTAGCGCAATAATGATGAATGAATGTAAAATGTAATTGCTCCTCATATTTTCTCTTGCTTCTTTATTCCTCTATACAATCTAAAACCACCGTACAATAAACAAATTGATCCAAAAAAGTACCTGAACCCAATATCTTCTGCAATAACCAAATTCAACTTAAAACGATCCATATAAAACATTGCAATAGCCATCGATAAAAATAGAATTGCCATTGTAATATCATACACTCGCCTGAAATTATTAAACCCCTTATTGCTTCTTTCTCTATAACTATTCTCCATTTTCCTTGTTTGGGATGGGCAATTTAGTAAATATTTCTTCTGAGATGCAGGGTTTTTATATTTCCATAAGAAGAAAATCTTAAACTAATAACTGTTAGTTAGAAAAACAGTTAAATAGTATCTTTATATACATGAAAATTTTAATGGTTTGTTTAGGAAATATTTGTCGCAGTCCAATGGCTGAAGGCATTTTATCAAAAAAAACTAAACAGAATAACTTAAACTGGATAGTTGAAAGTGCTGGAACTGCGGAATATCATGTAGGAGAAGCTCCTCATCATCTATCTCAAAAAGTATCGCTGCTTCATGGAATTGATATCAGCCAACAAAAATGCAGGCAGTTTAAAGCAGCAGATATGAATCACTTCGACCATATTTATGCAATGGATCAATCCAATTATGCCAATATTCGTAAAATCTGTGATACTAATTGGAATGAAAAGAAAGTTGATCTTATTTTAAATGAGTTATTCCCTTTTGAAAATAAAGAAGTACCCGACCCATGGTATGGAGGAGAAGAAGGTTTTCACGAAGTATTTGAATTATTAAACAAAGCCTGCGATAAAATCATTGAAAAATTTAAATGAATTAGTTTTGCGCCATGAGTAAACCATCTATACCGCAGGGAACCAGGGACTTTAATGCTGGAGTTGTACAAAAACGCAATTATATCTTCCATACAATTCGCTCTGTATTTGAATTATATGGATTTCAGCCTTTGGAGACCCCTTCTATGGAAAATTTGGATACTTTAATGGGTAAATATGGGGAAGAGGGAGATAAATTGATCTTCAAAATTTTAAACAACGGTCTGGATAATCCAACAAAAAAAGAACAGGCTATAGCTGATTTTGATAAAATTTTAGAAGGGAAAAATAGCAAAGGAATAACAGAGCGAGCATTGCGCTACGATTTAACCATTCCATTTGCACGTTATGTGGCTATGAATTATGGTCAATTAACATTGCCATTTAAGCGTTATCAGATACAACCTGTTTGGAGGGCCGACCGTCCGCAAAAGGGTAGGTACAGAGAGTTCTATCAATGTGATGCAGATGTGGTTGGGAGTCAATCTTTGTTAAATGAAATAGAATTAACCAATTTATATGCAGCGGTTTTTGAAAAACTGCATTTGCCAGTTGAAATCAGAATTAATAGTAGAAAAATATTGGCCGCACTTGCTGCAATTTGTGGAGGTTTGGAAATGCTCATTCCAATTACGATCGCTATTGATAAATTAGATAAAATCGGATTGGAAAAAGTAAAGGAAGAATTGTTGAATAATGGCTTAACGACTAATCAAATAAATACTATTGAAAAATATTTATTGATCAATGGAACAAACGACCAAAAAATAATTCAGATAAAAAATTTATTGGGCGATAATGAAATGGGCAAAAGTGGCATTGCTGAATTAGAACATGTCTTAAATAATGCACAACTCATATCTCCTAAATCTTCTCTGATCATTGATTTAACCTTAGCCAGAGGGTTAAATTATTATACAGGAATTATATTTGAAGTGAAAGCCATTGGAGCACAAATGGGCAGTATTGGCGGAGGAGGCAGGTACGACGATTTAACCGGTTTGTTTGGAGTTCCCAATGTGCCTGGAGTCGGCATCAGCTTTGGGGTTGATCGAATTTATGATGTGTTGGAAGAGTTGCAATTATTTCCTGATGAAGTGCAGAAAGGAACTAAAGTATTGTTCTTTAACTTAGGAGAAGCGGAAAGTAAAAAAGCATATGAATTGATGCAACAATTAAGAAATCACGGAATTGCTTCGGAGCTTTTTCATGAAAATACAAAGCTTGATAAGCAGTTTAAATATGCAGAGAAAAAAGCTATCCCTTTTGTGATTATTTTAGGAACCAAAGAATTAGCAGAAGGCACTTGTAATATTAAAAATATTCAAACTGGTGAGCAAAAAACCATTCTGCAAAATGAACTTGCACAACAACTATTTTAAAAAAAAATAAGCCCCACATCTTGAGGCTTATTTAATGCTTTCAAATGCAGCTTTGAAAAGCATTGTTTATTATATTGAAATGTTTGAAATAAATACAAGAGTGAGCCTTTGAGAAATGCATTATTGAAGAGAGTCAGTATATGAGTAAATGCATTTCTCAGCAGCGTACGATGTATTTATTTTAAACAAAAAAATCAAATAAAATGCATTGCTTCCCTTATTTTTTCCAATTTTTTCGTTCAAAAAAATCTAACTGAAGCAGTGATTCAACTTTTGTGCCTTCTAAAGAGTAACCCATTGCATTAATACTAACGCCCACTACTTTTTTATCATCATTTCTTTTGAAAGCTGCAGTTCCTTGAAAAGCAGTTACAGCAAACACATCATCCGCTTGCTTTACCATTGGAGAACTTCCATAAGAAGTAACTACTACTAAAGCTCCATTTTCTACATTAACAGTGGCTTCTGCAATTACACTGCCTTCACCAAATTTATATTTACCTGCATACTGTTGCAAAGTAGTATCAGTTTGAGCGCTTGCTGCAACTGATAAACCGATTATCATCAAAGAAAAAAGGAACAATTTCTTCATAAAGAGATTTTTAAATTTTGTACAAAATAAGGATTTTTTAAACTCCGTAATAATAAACTAATATTAGCCCAAAAAGTTACGCCCCTTCGTAAATGATTGCTGCTCCCTGACCTACACCTACACACATGGTGGCTAAACCATATTTTGCCTTTTGTCGAAACATTTCGTGTAGTAAACTGGTAGAAATACGTGCCCCACTGCATCCCAGCGGATGGCCTAATGCAATTGCTCCCCCATTTACATTGACTTTAGCAGCGTCTAGAACCAAATCTTTGATACAGGCAAGACTCTGCGAAGCAAATGCCTCATTGAGTTCCACTAAATCAAGGTCTTTTGTTGTTAAACCAGCTCTTTTCAACGCTTTTTGTGATGCGGGAACTGGGCCAATACCCATGATGGATGGATCCACTCCTGCTACTCCCATACTTACAATCCGCGCCAAAGGTTTAAGATCAAATAATCTTACTGCTTCTTCACTGGCCAATAATAAAGCAGATGCCCCATCATTAATTCCTGAAGAATTGCCCGCAGTAACTGAACCATCCATAGCAAATGCAGGTTTTAAACTGGCGAGTTTTTCTAATGTAGTTGTTCGGGGATGTTCGTCTTGGTTAAACCAGGTAATTAATTGATCATTGATCATTTCAACCGCAACCAGCTCGTCCTCCCATTTTCCCCCAGCCAATGCTGCCGCATATTTTTGTTGAGAAGAAAATGCAAATAGATCCTGCTCTTCTCTGCTTATTTTCCATTGTTTGGCTACATTTTCTGCAGTTTCACCCATACTGAACGGATGGTACATAGATGCCAATTTTTTATTGGTGAACCTCCAGCCAATGGTCGTATCGTAGGTTTCTATTTTTCTAGCCCAGGCTCCATCTGATTTCGCTGTAACAAATGGGGCCCTGGTCATACTTTCTACCCCTCCAGCTATATATAATAATCCTTCATTGCACATAATGGCCCTAGATGCATCCATTATGGCTTGTAATCCACTGGCACAAAGCCTATTCACGGTATTGCCTCCCACAGTAATGGGCAAACCCGCTAATAAAGCAGCCATTCTAGCTACATCACGATTGTCTTCTCCTGCCTGATTAGCCGCCCCTGCAATCACATCTTCAATAGCATTTGGGTCTATATTCGGGTTTCTTTGCATCAGAGCAGTAATAACATGAGCTAATAAATCATCAGGCCTGATACTGCTCAATTTCCCCCCATATCTTCCGATTGGCGTTCTTACAGCATCTATCACATAACAAGCATTTGACATATAATAATGGTTTCAATAAGCTTGCAAGATATAATTTATAGGATAAATACGGGTTTGGGGCTTATCGGGCTATCTTTGCCACATGAGTGCTCCTTTACCAAATATTCGCCACCAGAGCCAAGATGAGTTGGAAAAATACTTTAGTGAGATTGGCGAGAAGAATTTTAGATTGAAACAAGTGCAGGAATGGCTTTGGCAAAAACATGCCCATAGTTTTGAGGCAATGAGTAATCTTAGTAAAGATTTAAGGGCAAAACTATCCAGCGATTTTTCATTACCCGCTTTAAAAGTGGATGCTACACAATACAGCAGTGACGGTACCGTAAAAAGCCGATTTAAAACTTTTGATGGTCATGCTATTGAAGGTGTATTAATTCCTACCGAAGCAAGAAAAACAGCTTGTGTGTCTTCTCAAATTGGTTGTAGTTTAAGTTGTAAGTTTTGTGCAACCGGATATATGGACAGAAAACGAAACCTCACATTTGATGAGATTGTAGACCAGGTGGTGTTAATTAATCAGCAAAGCGAACAGGTTTTTGAAAAGAAATTATCCAATATCGTATTCATGGGAATGGGCGAGCCATTGATGAATTATAGCAATGTATTGAAAGCCATTGAAAGAATTACAGCTGAGGATGGATTATTCATGAGCCCGAAAAGAATTACCGTTTCTACTGCTGGTGTTGCCAAACAAATTAAAATGTTGGGGGACGATCAGGTTAAATTTAAATTGGCTTTATCGTTGCATGCACCCAATGATGAAAAGCGCAATAAAATAATGCCTATCAACGAAACCAATAACATTAAAGTGCTGGTAGAAGCATTGAATTATTTTTATAAAAAAACCGGGAATGAAATTACCCTGGAATATATTTTATTTAAAAATTTAAATGACTCTCCTGAAGATGCAGCTGAGTTAACTAAATTGTTTCGTCAGATTCCAGCAGACTTAATTAATATTATTGAATACAATAGTATTGATGCTTTTAAGTTTACTAAACCAGACGAAGAAGATGTGCAGCAATTCATGGATATTTTAGCAAGCAATAAAGTGAATGCACGTTTAAGACGTAGCAGAGGGAAGGATATTGATGCTGCTTGTGGACAACTTGCGAATAAGAATTAAGAGATAAAAGATATAAGATATAAGATAAAAGATATAAGATAAGAGATACAAGAATTGGGTTATTGGATATTATAAATTCCTGTTGTAAAACAGCAAACTAAAAAAAATGCAAAAGAAAAGAACCGACAACTTCAGCAAATTTGCTGAAAAGAAAAAAGGGGCAGCGATCAAAGAATCCTATCGCCAAGAAAAAAGAAAAGTAAAAGCCGATGCTCGTGCTGCTGGAGAAGAAATGAGGATGCTTAAAAAAGCAAAAGCCAGAGGCGAAGCAATAGAACCCAAAAAAGTTGAGGATAAAAGAGCAGTTGGTAAAAACCCAGAAAGAAAAAAAACTGCTTATCAACAAAAAGATTTTAAAAAGGGTCCGAGAAATGCTGCACCAGGAAAAACCAAATTAATCAACGGACCAGAGCAAGCTTCAGATACAGCAATTCAAGACCGCGATTCATTAATTCCACTCAACAAGTTTATTGCACATGCAGGAGTATGCGGAAGGCGCGAAGCTGCTGAATTAGTAAAGGGCGGAAAAGTAACTGTGAATGGAGACAAAATTTTTGAACCCGGCTTCAAAGTTTCTCAAGCAGATAAAATAACCGTAAAAGGCAAAGCTATATTCTTACAAAAGAACAATGTATATATACTTTTAAATAAGCCAAAAGATTTTATCACTACCGCCAACGATCCGCAAGGAAGAAAAACAGTTTTAGATTTGATCAAAGGCGCTACTTTAGAAAGGGTATATCCTGTTGGAAGATTGGATAGAAATACTACTGGTGTTTTATTGTTAACCAATGATGGAGAATTGGCACAGAAATTAACACACCCTTCATTTGAAGTTAAAAAAATCTATGAAGTAACATTGGATAAAGCAGTTACTAAAAAAGACCTTGAACTCATTGTATCGGGAGTAACACTAGAAGATGGCTTTGTTCAAGCTGACTCTGTAGGCTATGCCGATTCAAAAAGTAAAAATGTGGTTGGAATTGAAATTCACAGTGGAAGAAATAGAATTGTAAGAAGAATTTTTGAGCATTTAGGATACGATGTAAAAGGATTGGATAGAGTATTGTTTGCCAACCTGACCAAGAAAAATGTAGAAAGAAGCAAATGGAGAATATTAAATGAAAAAGAAATTCGTTTATTAAAATTCATGAATAAATCATTTATCAGAAAAAATAAAGAAGCAGTTTAGCATATGCACTTAGATATTGTTTTTGAAAATGAAGATTTTGTTGCATTGAATAAACCAGCTGGTTTATTGAGTATTCCTGATAGAATAGGAAAGGAACTTTCTTTAAAGGATTTTTTAAAAGAAAGTTACGGAAATATTTATACAGTTCATCGGTTAGATAGAAATACCAGCGGGATCATTGTATTTGCCAAAACAGAAGAAGCGCATAAAGAGCTGTCGTTATTATTTGAAGGCAGAGAAATGGAAAAATTTTATGTTGGGTTGGTAAACGGTCAAATGATCTATCCTTCAGGAACAATTGATGCCGCCATTGCGGAGCATCCTGGAAAAACCACCAAAATGATCACCCATGTAAAAGGCAAACCATCCATTACCGATTATGAAGTGTTGGAATCTTTTAGATTGTATTCATGGGTTCAATTTCAAATTCATACAGGTCGTACACATCAAATCAGGGTACATATGCAGCACCTGGGTCATAGTATTGTTTGCGATGAAATTTATGGAGACCCTAAACCAATTTTACTTTCTTCCATCAAAAGAAATTTTAAGTTGGCAAAATTGGCTGAGGAAGAAAAGCCCATATTAGCTCGACTGGGTTTGCATTCTCACCGTTTGAATTTTACATTGAAAGGGAAAGCATTTAATTTGGAAGCGCCTATTCCAAAAGACTTAAAAGCATTATTACAACAATTGAGAAAATGGAAAGGATAAAGATCAGTATTCGCCCATTAAGTTTTATTTTGATACTATCAATCCTATTGATGGTTGTATTGTTCTTTGTACAATCAAGATCAGATAAGAGTATTCGGTCGATGCAAAAAGGCAATGAATTGGCTGTAAAAACATTCCAGATAAACAATGCTTTACAAGAGATCATCAACCATGTCTATTTTTTAGAAAGCGAAACAAGAAAACAAATCAATACTGGTAAATTGGTGATGTCTAAACCAATTATAGATAGCGCCACCAGTCTTAAATTATTGATTCTTGAAGTAAACAAATTAACCCAGGATGGCAATGCAAAAAATAACTTTTCGGATTTAAATAGGCTATTACAGGAAAAAATAAATACAACAGCTGATATCTTACAGAATAGCAAAAGCACTATTATAGCCAAAGAAAAACTGACCAACCCAGCCAATAAAAATTTAATTGACAGCATATATATTACCGCTTCCGATATTCAGATTATATATGAAAATGAACTTCAAAAAACCATTTTAGACAATTCTACTATATCTAATCAGGTATTGTTGATCAGCCGTGCACTTACTTTATTTGCATTGATCACTATCTTATTATCCTCAACGCTAATAATCAGGCATTTAGTTAAAAACAATCAATTGATCATTGCTTTGGGTAAAGCAAAAGAGAAAGCAGATATAGCGGGGTCAATAAAAGAACAGTTCTTGGCAAATATGAGCCACGAAATAAGAACTCCACTCAATTCAATTATTGGATTCAGTAATCTGGCTGCAGACACCCAACTCAACCCCGATCAAAAAGAGTATATCAGTTTTATTAAACACTCAAGTGAAAACCTATTATATATCATCAACGATATATTGGACTTCTCAAAATTAGAAGCAGGCAAACTATTGATTTCAAAAGCTCCCTTCAATTTAAAGGATATAGCTCATTTTATTGAGATGCTTTTTCAAGTACAGATTACTGAAAAGAAAGTTCATTTCTCCTGTCAGATAGAAGAAGGGATGCCTCTAAACTTAACTGGAGACGATGATCGATTGAAGCAAATATTAACTAATCTGGTATCGAATGCAATCAAGTTCACCAGTGTGGGTGGAAATATTTCATTGAAAATTTCAATGGTAAAAAAAGAAGAAGAAACCGCCTATATACAATTTTCAGTAAAAGATACAGGTATTGGTATTCCGGAAGAAAAATTGAAAACTATTTTTGAAAGATTTGAACAAGCAGATTCGGCCACTACAAGAAAATACGGAGGAACAGGTTTGGGTTTATCCATTGTTAAGCAATTGATTACATTACAAAACGGAACCATTGATGTTAAAAGTGCCATCAATGCTGGTTCAGAATTCATTGCTGTGATCCCGTACAGCATAAATTTATTGGCAACACAAGAATCAGCCACTAAAGGAAAAATCACAGTATTAAAAAACTTTAATACACAAGCCAAATTATTAATTGCAGAAGACAATAAAATGAATCAAATTTTATTGAAATATCTGTTTAAGAATTGGGGATTTACTATTACGCTGTCGAAAGATGGAAATGAAACGATTCAGCTTTTAAGCAACAATGAATACGACCTGGTTTTATTAGATATTCAAATGCCGATTATTGACGGGTATGGTGTTGCAAAATGGATCAGAGAAACTAAGAAATCTACTGTTCCAATTATAGCAATGACCGCACATACTATGCCAGCAGAAATTCAAAAATGTAAGGAAGCTGGTATGAATGATTATATGTCAAAACCTTTGGACGAATCTAAAGTAATTACACTTTTCAATAAATACATCCCTAAAAACCCAGCTATGAACTCCTCTGAAAAACAACAATTTGTTGATCTTGAAAATTTACAAAGAATTTTTGGGGAAGAGAATGAAATCATTATTGATTTTCTGAACCAATTCATTCAACACTATCCTTCAGAGACCAAACAATTGAAC
Source organism: Sphingobacteriia bacterium (assembly GCA_004294465.1). Lineage (GTDB taxonomy): Bacteria > Bacteroidota > Bacteroidia > Chitinophagales > Chitinophagaceae > Sediminibacterium. The sequence goes on from REAV01000010.1 coordinate 9,109, forward strand.
GAAGCTTGCGAAAATAGGAATATGGAGCAAGTATATACTTTAGCGCATAATTTAAAAACAACGTTTACAACATTGAACCCTCAGTCTCCTTTAATTAACCCTTTAAAAGTGATTGAAAAATATAAGAATATCGAGCCTGACTGGATAACCATTAAAATTCAAATAGAAAGCATAAATGAGGC
>REAV01000069.1 GCA_004294465.1 Sphingobacteriia bacterium
AACTTTTATCGCTTTCTGACCTCTTAATGGCAAAATAGATAAGTTTTCATTGTGCATTTTATCTGTTTTAGGCATCATATTAGCAAGATTTAACGAAATGTTATAACTAAATATTTAGTTAAATAGATTATTTGGTGAAATTTACAACAAAATTCACCATCCTAAGAATTGAAACCAAAAGCATGACCAAACTAATTGCATTGATTCTCATTGCCAGTGTTCTATTGAATACTGCTGCAGCCCAATCCAAAACAGGTTCTATCAAAGGATTTGTGAACGATACCCTTAACAAACAAAATCTTTCCAATGCAGTGGTTGCTGTATTAAGAAGCAAAGATTCTGTATTGGTAAAATTTGCCAGAACCAATAAAGATGGACAATTTGAAATTGCCCAATTATCGGAGGGTAAATACATTGTTATGGTCAGCTACCCTAATTATGCCGATTATATAGAAAAAGTAGAATTAGCCAATGAATCCATCAATTTGGGTAAAATACCCGTTATTACCAAGGCCACTTTGCTACAAGAAGTGATTGTTAAACAAAGGGTTGGCGCAATCAGGGTAAAAGGAGACACTACAGAATATAAGGCTGATAGCTTTAAAGTAAGCGCCAATGCAGATGTGCAAGAATTATTAAGAAAAATGCCAGGCATTCAGGTGAATAGCAAAGGAGAGATTACGGCACAGGGTGATAAAGTTCAAAAGGTTTTGGTGGATGGAGAAGAATTTTTTAGTGATGACCCTGCAGTGGTAACAAAAAACTTAAGAGCAGATGCGGTAGATAAAATTCAATCTTTCGATAAAAAATCTGACCAGGCCGCATTTACGGGCATTGATGATGGGCAAAAAATTAAAACCTTAAACATTCAATTAAAAGAAGACAAGAAAAAAGGCTATTTCGGTAAAGTAGAAGCTGGTACTGATTTTGATAAATACAGATATGGTAAAGTGTTGGCCAATTCTTTTAAAGGAAAAAGAAAGATATCGGGATACCTTACCACTGATAACACCAAATTTGAATCATTAAATTGGGATGAGAACCGCAATTATGCAGGTGATGCAAATATTACTACTGAGATCAATGATGATGGCGGAATGAGTATGTGGTCTACCGGAGACGAATTTAGTTGGGGTCGTGGATTCCCTACTTCCTTTACGGGTGGATTACATTTTAGCAATAAATGGGATAAAGACAAACAAAACTCGAATAACACTTATCAGTATAACCAGCTGGATGTAACAGGCATTACCACCAGTAAAACACAGAACATTTTGCCCGATACCAGTTTTGTTAACACTACAGAACAGGATCAGGCCGCAAGTAGAAAAAGACATAAGCTTTCCAGTTTTTATGAATGGCAAATTGATTCTACCAGTTCATTAAAACTTACTGTAAGGGGCTCAGCCATCAATAGCAATACCCGAACCAATTATTTAGGAAGATCAATCAGCCAAGACAATATCATCATTAACGAAACGGATAGGACTACTACCAATATTGATGATAACAATACATTGAATAATAATTTATTGTGGAAAAAACGTTTCCAAAAAAAGGGCCGTACTATATCAATCAATAGTGATTTTAATTTCTCCAATAGAGAAGAGAATGGATTCTTGTTTGCAAAAAACACTTATTTCAATCAATCTGGTCAAGTAATTCGTTTTGATAATATCGATCAGAAAAAAGTAAATAAACAGAATGGAAGTGTAATCAATTCAACAGTTTCTTATACCGAACCAATTTGGAAAAATACTTTTCTAATCCTCAATTATAAGTTGAATATAAATAGAAATGATGCGGAAAGATTGACTTATGGAAAATCTGCAGGTGACAAATATGAAACATTGATCGACTCTTTAAGTAACCATTTTATATTCAATACCATCGGACATACTGGAAGTGTAAACCTACGATACAATGTAAAGAAATTTAATTTTTCTGTGGGTAGTGGTTTTGGTACAGTCAACTATAAAATGACGGATATTAAAAAGAATGTTGAAAGAAATGTACCATTCAATAACTTTCTACCCTCCATTAGTTTTAATTATACTCCAAAGCAACAAAGAAGATTCAATTTTTCTTATAATGGTACAACCAGAAACCCTACCCTACAACAAATACAACCCATCATCGACAATATTGATCCATTGAATATTACTGTGGGTAATCCC
>REAV01000070.1 GCA_004294465.1 Sphingobacteriia bacterium
GAGAAGAGATAAAAGAGAAGAGATAAAAGAGAAGAGATAAAAGAGAAGAGATAAAAGAGAAGAGATAAAAGAGAAGAGATAAAAGAGAAGAGATAAAAGTGAAGAGGTAAAAGAGAAAGGAGAAGAGTAATTAGTAATAGAATATAACAGTATAAAATAAACCAACAATGAAAGTAAGAGCTTCCATTAAAAAACGTAGTGCCGATTGTAAGATCGTGAAGCGTAAAGGAAAATTATTTGTAATCAACAAAAAAAATCCTCGCTTTAAGCAACGTCAAGGATAATTGAATCATCAACTAAAAGTATAAAACAATAAATATGGCTCGTATTGCCGGTATAGATTTACCAAAAAACAAAAGAGGCGAAATTGGGTTGACCTACATTTTTGGTATTGGTCGTTCTACAGCTCAGTATATCTTAGATAAAGCTGGTATCAGCTATGATAAGAAAGTGAATCAGTGGAATGATGATGAACAAACTGCTATTCGTAATGTAATTAACAATGAGTTTAAAGTAGAAGGTGCTTTACGTAGTGAAGTATCAATGAGCATTAAGCGTTTATTGGATATTGCTTGTTATAGAGGTCTTCGTCATCGTAAAGGGTTACCTGTGCGTGGACAAAGAACTAAAACCAATAGCCGTACAAGAAAAGGTAAGCGTAAAACAGTTGCTGGTAAGAAAAAAGTAGCTAAGAAATAATTAGTTAAAGTCATGACCTGAAAAGGGCATGACTTTTTGCTATAAAATCCTTGATTTTGGATAACCTGTTAAAGCAGGAAGGAGAAATTAAGGTTCCTGAATTTCAGGATTATTTATTAACCATCCCGAATTAAAAGGGAAGACTACCTAAAAAAGAAAAATGGCTAAACCACAAAAAGCGCAGAACAGTGCAAAAGCTGCTGCCAAAAAAAGAGTTGTAAAAGTAGATGCCGCTGGTGAAGTGCGTATTTCAGCAACTTTCAACAACATCATTATCAGTTTTACCAACAAAACTGGCCAAGTAATTAGCTGGAGCAGTGCTGGTAAAATGGGTTTCAAAGGTTCTAAGAAAAATACACCTTATGCCGCTCAAATGGCTGCTGCAGATGCTGCAAAAGTAGCTGTAGATGCTGGTTTGAAGCGTGTTGATGTATTTGTAAAAGGTCCAGGAGCAGGTCGCGAAGGTGCGATTCGTTCAATCGCTCAGTCTGGTGTTGAAGTTACCTCTATTAAAGATGTAACTCCTATGCCACACAATGGTTGTCGTCCTCCGAAACAAAGAAGAGTATAACATCCTAAGCCTCAATAGAGGTAGTGGAAGACATATTGAGCCTCAAGGTTTCATTTATTAAAAGGTTGCCCGATTTATTTTTTACGATTTTTAACCGATCGAAGCAACGAATTCTAAAAAAATCGAAATGAAAAAAAACTATGGCACGTTACACAGGTCCTAAGACCAAAATCTCAAGAATTTTCGGCGAACCTATTTTAGGTAATGCCAAGTGGTTAGGTAAAAATTCTAACCCTCCCGGACAGCATGGAGCTGCTCGTAAGCGTAAAACTTTGGGTGAATACGCTTTACAGTTAAGAGAAAAGCAAAAGGCTAAATACACTTATGGTGTATTGGAGCGCCAGTTCCGTAAGACTTTTGAAGAAGCTCAACGCTTAAAAGGTGTTACCGGTGAAAACCTTATCAAATTATTAGAATCTCGTTTAGACAATACAGTATTCCGTTTAGGATTAACTGCTAGTCGTCCTGAAGCTCGTCAATTGGTTAACCATAAGCATATTACTGTGAATGGTGAAACAATGAATGTTCCTTCTTATACTTGTAAGCCAGGTGATGTTATTGCTTACAGACCAAAAAGTGCAGACAATTCAAGCATTGTTAGCAAAACACGTGGTAAGAATCCTAAGTTCGGTTGGTTAGATTGGAACGAAGGAGAGAAGAAAGGAACTTTCATTACTATGCCAGAGCGTGAAAACGTTCCTGAAAATATTAAGGAGCAGCTAATTGTTGAATTGTACTCTAAATAATTCCATTATTCACCCAAATAAGTAAAAAACAAAGTTCTAATATGGCAATATTAAGCTTCCAAAAGCCGGACAAAATAGTTTTACAAAAAGCAAATGATTTTGCTGGACAATTTGAATTTCGCCCGCTTGAGCCAGGTTTTGGTTTTTGTTGAGTTCATTAGAGGGTTATGCTATTATAGGCATCAAAATTGAAGGAGTAGACCACGAGTTTGCAACCATCAAAGGTATTACAGAAGATGTTACTGAAATCATCCTGAATTTAAAGCAGGTGCGTTTTAAGAAGCATGTAGATCATGAAATTGCTACAGAAAAAATCAATCTTTCTATCAAAGGAAAAACTGAATTTACTGCTGGCATGATTGGAGAATTATCTCAAAGCTTCCAAGTAATGAATCCAGAATTATTGCTTTGCATTATGGATACATCTGCTAAAATGGATATAGAATTAACCATTGGAAGAGGCAGAGGATATATTCCTGCTGAAGAGAATAAATTAAAAGATGCTCCATTCGGATATATTTCAATTGATTCTATTCATACCCCAATCAAGAACGTTAAATACGCTATT
>REAV01000067.1 GCA_004294465.1 Sphingobacteriia bacterium
TATCTCTTATCTCTTATCTTATATCTCTTATCTTTTATCTCTTAATTCTTAACTCTACCTAAGGTATCCCAAAATCTTAAGCATGCTCTGTGCTGATTGTTCTTTAGCATAAACCCAATCAATGAGTTTTCCAGATTTATCTTTTTCAATAATCACATGTTTTGGCGATGGAATCAAACAATGTTTAATTCCTCCGTAACCACTGATCTGATCCTGATATGCTCCTGTATGAAAGAAACCAACATAAAGAGGCTCTTTATTTGATTCTTCTTCTTTTTTATCGGTGGTTTTTATTTTTGGAAGAAACACTTCATTGATATGCTCCTCTGAATCATAATAATCATGGCTATCACAAGTGATCCCACCTAGTACAACTCGATGGTATTCATTATCCCACTTATTAATGGGCAGCATTAAAAACTTTTCTCCTATCCCCCAGGTATCAGGTAAAGTGGTGATAAAAGAAGAATCAATCATGTACCAGCACTCACGGTCATTCTGAATTTTTTCTCCTATTACACTATAAATATGAGCCATACTCTCTCCTACTGTAAAGCTTCCGAACTCAGTATAAATATTAGGCATTGGTACTTTTGCCTTCTTACATGCTTTTTTGATATTGCCCACTATTTCATTGATCATGAATTGGTAGTCATATTCAAAACCCAAAGAATGTTTTATTGGAAATCCACCACCAATATTGATTGAATCTAATTCGGGGCAAATCTTTTTTAGCTGACAATAAAGATTGATGATTTTATTCAATTCACTCCAATAATAAATATCATCCTTAATTCCCTTGTTTAAAAAAATATGCAACATTTTCAATTGAAACTTATCTTCATAACCCTCAATTTCATCCACATAAAATTCCAATATATCTTTTGCACGGATTCCTAAGCGGGAAGTATAAAAAGGAAAATTCGGTTCTTCTTCAGCAGCAACCCTAATACCAACCGAAAACGGTGTAGCTGATTTTACACTCCTTTTGTAGGCTTGCAATTCTTCTTTATTATCTAAAATTGGAACCACATTTTTAAAGCCAGAGTTGATCAGTTTTGCAATTCTAGAAGTATAATTTTTTTGTTTATACCCATTACAAATAATGAAGGTTTCTTTATTGATTTTCCTTCGTTGATAAAGCTTGTTGACTATTTCAATATCATAAGCATAGGATGTTTCCAGATGAATATTATGCTTCAAGGTCTCTTCTACTATAAAAGAAAAATGAGAACTTTTAGTACAATAACAATAAAAATACTCCCCCTCATATTTATGCTTCTTAAATGCATTGGCAAACATATTTTTTGCCTTATTAATTTGCATACCAATCTTTGGAAGATAAGTTAGCTTCAACGGAGTACCATGTTTATCAATTAATTTTTTGATATCTACTTCATTGAATTGGAGGTATCCTTCATCGCTAACATCAAATCCTTCTTGTGGAAAATGAAAGGTCTGGTTTACCAGAGAGGTGTAGGTATTATTCATTCCGGGAGTTTCCTTTTAGATGGCAAAAATAGTTCTTGTGATGGAAAGTGGAAATAAAAAAAACCGGAGCAATTGCCACCGGTTTTTTGATAGTTATTTTCTGTTAATCACTTATTTAACTGAAGCAACCAATGCTTTGAAACTAGCAGGTTCGTTCATTGCTAAATCAGCAAGTACCTTACGATTCAAGTCGATTCCTTTAACACTCAACTTATTGATAAATTGACTATAAGTCATTCCTTCTTCTCTAACGGCAGCATTGATACGAGCGATCCATAATTGACGGTATTCGCGCTTTTTCAATTTTCTACCTACATAACTATAGGTAAGTCCTTTTTCGAGAACGTTTTTGGCTACTGTATAAACGTTTTTACGTTTTCCGTAGAATCCTTTTGCTTGGTCGAGAATCTTTTTTCTCCTAGCTCTTGATGCAACTGCATTTTTTGAACGTGGCATACTAAAATGTTTTGAAGTTAGCTGGGCTAACCGTGATGAATAATCTGTTTAAAAAGCGGCTAATTAACCTTTAAGGCGTAATAAGCGTAAAACGAAATCCTTGTTAGTTGATCCAACTATACCTTTCTGTCTTAAAGCACGCTTGCGCTTCTTAGATTTTTTGGTCAGGATGTGACGCTTGAATG
>REAV01000011.1 GCA_004294465.1 Sphingobacteriia bacterium
AGCCAAACCAGTCGCAAGGACTAATAAGAAGGCACAAAAACTCATCAGCAGTTTTTTTCTCATGTAATTAATTTTAGGTAAATAGACCTTTTATCAGGTCATTTGACCATCTAAATAACTAAATAGCTGCTCAAAAACGTTAACAGTTTATTAATTTTAAGGATTTTTTAATGCCCGAAAATGAACAAATGTTAGTTTAGAGAGTTTGCTTCAAAAAAACCCAGTTGAGTTTAAAGTCAATACACCATTGCGTTTAGGAGAAATTTTGGTTAACAAAAATTTGATATTATCAATATTCTGTTTAGCTATATTTAGTATTAAATCAAACAAAAACATTTGGGAGATTTTGGAAAAAAATTGGCCTCTTTTGGGCAAAAGTCCAAAACAAATCGGTGTAGTATGGGTATTTCGACCCTTTGATATCACTTTTGGCTATATATCAATTTATTTAAATACGTAAGGTTTTATAAAATCCATCCTTTTGATTAAAAATGCATTTACGATCAGCTTTATTTGAGGATAAGTTGAAAAATTAATTTTGAGATGTGGCCCATTATTGTAATTTAGTGGTAGAATTTAATGGGTTAGTAAGTAATGGGGCCAGCAGCAATGTTGGCCCTTTTGCTTTTAACAAATACCTCCTATTTTACACCTATGAGCAAAATAAAAACCGCTTTTTTCTGCAACAATTGTGGTTATGAAAGTACCAAATGGATTGGTAAATGTCCTTCATGTAATGAATGGAATACTTTTACCCAGGAAGTGATTCATAGTGGCGATGCAAAAGAAAAAACTACCTGGGAAGATTATTCTGAAACAAAAAAAATTACCAAGACGGTAGCATTAAGTGATGTAACTGTTCAAGAAGAAAAAAGAATTGTAACCAAAGATTCCGAATTAAACAGAGTACTCGGTGGTGGAATTGTTCCAGGAAGTTTAATATTGGTAGCTGGTGAACCAGGTATTGGAAAAAGTACTTTGTTTTTACAAAATGGTTTGCATATTAATCAACTTCGTGTTTTGTATATCAGTGGAGAAGAAAGTGAGCAACAAATAAAAATGCGCGCAGACCGATTAAAGATTGTGAATGATAATTTTTACTTACTTACCGAAACAGATACAACCATTATTTTCAAAGAAATCAAAAAACTAAAACCACAATTAGTAATTGTAGATTCCATTCAAACCATCCAATCAAATTTAATTGACTCATCAGCTGGAACCGTTTCTCAAATCAGGGAATGCGCTGCAGCTTTTCAACGTTTTGCCAAAGAAACCAATACACCGGTTTTTCTAATTGGACATATTACTAAAGATGGTGCCATTGCCGGTCCAAAAATTTTGGAGCATATGGTAGATACTGTTTTGCAATTTGAAGGAGATCGGCATTATGCTTACAGAATTTTACGTACGCTTAAAAACAGATTTGGTAGCACATCGGAATTAGGTATTTATGAAATGACAGGAGAAGGGATGCGCATTGTTACCAATCCATCAGAAATATTAATTGCACAAAGAGAAGAAGTACTCAGCGGAAGCGCTATTGCCGCTGCATTAGAGGGCATGAGGCCTTTATTGATTGAAGTGCAGGCACTCGTTACTACCAGCGTATATGGCACGCCTCAAAGAACTGTTACTGGATTTGATCTAAGACGTTTGCAATTGTTATTAGCAGTATTAGAAAAAAGAGGTGGCTTTCAATTTGGAATGAAAGATGTTTTCGTGAATATTGCTGGTGGAATAAAAATTGAAGATCCTTCCATTGATTTAGCAGTGATATGTGCATTGCTTTCTTCTTACGAAGACAATCCACTTCCTAAAGCAGTTTGCTTTGCCGGTGAAATAGGATTGAATGGAGAAATTAGAGCAGTAAACAGAATTGAACAACGCATTGCTGAAGCACAAAAATTAGGATTCGAAAAAATTATCGTATCTCGGTATAACAAAAAAAGTTTCGACCCTAAAAATTATACCATTCAAGTAATTGCACTCAGCCGAGTGGACGAAGTATATCAACAATTGTTTTAGTCCGTTAAAAAACAATTTATTCTTCGGCAAACACGTACATCGTCCAATTGATTTGTGATGAAATTTGTGCATGATTTCATCTCTACGAAAAATCAATACTGCTATTCAACATTTACTCTATCCGCATTTTTGTTGTGGATGTGGAGTAGATTTTATTAGCACAAAAGAGTTCTTGTGTGCAAAATGCAATAGTTTATTACCACTTACACAGTTCAGTCATATCCCCTTCAACCCCATCGAAAAAATCCTGATTGGTAGATTGCCTTTAGTTGCTGCTGGATCTATGTATTATTTTACCAAATCAAGTTTACTGCAACATTTATTGGTTCAATTAAAATACAATAACAACAAAGAAGTTGGATATTTTTTTGGAAGACAACTAGGCCAACTATTAAAAAATTCCAATCGATTTAATTCTATTGATTGTATCGTTTCGCTTCCTCTTCATCCCAAAAAAGAGTACCAAAGAGGCTATAATCAGGCAGACCTGATAGCGGATGGAATGAGCTCCGTTTGGCAAAAAAAGGTACTCAAAAAGGTAATTACAAGGTTAATTTTTACCAAAACCCAGACGCATGAGAGCCGAATTAGCCGTTGGGAAAATATGGAGGGTGTCTTTGAAATAAGGGACCCTGGCTCCTTTAGAGGCAAACATGTACTATTAATAGATGATGTTATTACCACCGGAGCCAGCCTCGAAGCTTGTGGAGTAGCTATTTTGGCTGTTCCAGGTACAAGATTGAGCATTGCCACAGTGGCGTACACTATTTAAATTTTATACGTATGTTTGCAAATAAAATTACACGTGCAATGACCACCAAACTCACCTTAACAATAGATGAAACAGTAATTGTTTCTGCCAAAAAATATGCCGCCATAAAAGGAAAAAGTTTGTCTAAAATGGTAGAAAATTACCTCAAAACAATGAGTTCAACCACGGAAAAAGAATTGCCGTTTTCTCCCAAAGTGGGTAATTTAATAGGTTCCATTCAATTGCCCGACAGTTTTGAATATAAATCTGCTTTGAGTAAATCAATTAGTAATAAATACAAATAATGAAGCCCGTTTTCATCGATACCAATGTGATCATAGACTTTTTAGCCAATAGGGAACCTTTTGCATTCTTTGCTGGCAAAATTTTTGATCTTGCCGAACAGAAAAAACTAACAATTTATATCTCTGCTGTATCCTATAACAACATTTATTATATACTTAAACAGAGTTTAACACATTCAGCTACTATCAAATTAATTGCTCAACTGGAAGATCTAACAAAGGTTGCCGCAGTTGATGAATGGGTAATACAAAAAGCAATAAACTCCAATTTTAAAGACTTTGAAGACGCTATTCAACATTTTTGCGCTGTCGGTGTTAAAGAAATAGGAGTACTCATTACTAGAGATACAGATGATTTTAAAAAAAGCGAACTCCCAGTAATGACTCCTGAAGAAGCTTATTCTTTTTTATCTATTTAGTACTAACTTCATGTTCCAAAAAAATAATCAAATGAAACTTTTAACAGCCATCGCCTCTTTTATTTTGATGAGTGCTTTTACATTTCCATCAAATCCATCCATACATAGCTTTAAAGTAAAATCCATTGAGGGCAAAACAATCGATTTTTCCAGCTTTAAAGGGAAGAAAATTTTAGTAGTAAATACTGCATCTAAATGCGGATATACTCCTCAATACGAAGCTCTACAAAAAGTATATGAGCAATACAAAGACAAAATGGTTATTGTGGGTTTCCCAGCCAATAATTTCGGTGGACAAGAACCTGGTACCGATGCTGAAGTACAGGAATTTTGTAAAGCAAGATTTGGAGTAACATTTCCTTTGGCTAGTAAAGTAAGTGTAAAAGGGGATGATATGGCTCCTATTTACAAATGGCTCACTTCTAAAGCAGAGAATGGTGTGATGGATGCTGAAATCAAATGGAATTTTGGAAAATTTTTATTGGATGAAAAAGGAAACTTATTACAATATTTTCCCAGTAAAGTAACTCCAGACAGCGAAGAAATTTTAAAGTATCTTAAATAATACATTTAAGTATTTTCGTTTAAATTAAGAGAATGTAAATGCATTCTCTTTTTTATTAATTGAATAATCATTCGCATGTTATTTTCTGAAGTCATCGGGCAATCTTCCACCAAACAACACCTTGCTGAAATGGTGGAGCAAAACAGGTTGAGTCATGCTTTGCTGTTTTTAGGGAAGGAAGGAGTGGGTGGATTACCATTGGCCATGGCATTTGCTCAATACATTGTAAGCTTGCCGCCTGATGCACCTTTGGTAGAAGACCTATTTGGCGGCATGACTGCATTGGCTCCTTCTACAGGTTTTATTCATCCTGATCAAATTGACCAACAGCCTTCTTTTCAGAGAGCTGCTCAATTGATACACCCCGATTTACATTTTACTTACCCAGTAATTACCAAAAAAGCCGGGGAAAAACCTACTAGTGCAGATTATATTGATGAGTGGAGAAATTTTATTCAATCCCATCCTTATGGAAATGTGTACGACTGGTTACAAAGTATTGGCGCTGAAAATAAACAAGGAAATATTACAGCAGAAGAATGCAATAGTATTATCCGTTCGCTTAGTTTAAAAAGTTTTGAAAGCAAATACAAAGTATTGCTATTATGGTTGCCAGAATACCTTGGTAAAGAAGGAAATAAATTACTAAAACTCATTGAAGAGCCACCTCCAAATACCTTGTTTATTTTGGTTGCAGAAAATGAGGAATTGATACTTCCTACTATTTTAAGCAGGTGTCAATTGGTAAGAATTCCTTCATTAGAAGATATAGAAATTGAAACTTCACTAATAGTAAGAGCAAAAGCTAGTCCGGAAATAGCCAAACAAATCAGTGCAATTTGCGAAGGAAATTATAGAGAGGCCCTTCAATTATTGCAACATGCCGATGAAGATTGGCATAGTTTATTAAAAGAATGGTTGAACGCCATGCTTAAAAAAGGACCTGCTGCTCAAGTACTATTTGTAGAAGAAATGAGCAAATTGGGTCGAGAGAAACAAAAACAGTTTCTTCGTTATTTCAATCATTTACTAGAACAAAGCATCCGAATCAGGGTTTTGGGAGAAAATGGAGTGAATCAAGGTGAAAATGAGCTGGATTTTGCGAAAAGACTTAATAAAATAGCTTCTGTGAGTCAACAGGAAGCCATTATTGAGGAATTAGATAAGGCTTCTTATTATATAGAACGCAATGCCAACGCTAAAATGCTGTTTCAAGCACTCACCATTAAACTATACCATATCATTCAGAACAAAACCCTAATTTTGAATAGCTGAAAATTTAATTAGAAGATATGGGCTGTGGATCTTGTGGAACCGGAACTCCTAACGGTTGTAAAAGCAATGGAGGTTGTAGCACAGGCGGTTGCAACAGATTAAATGTACATGATTGGTTAATGAACTTGCCTTTTAGCGATCCTGAAAGCAATTGTAAAATTGTGGAAGTAAGTTTCAAACAAGGCAGTAGAAAAGAATTCTACCGTAATACTACATTGCATTATTTTGAAAAAGGTGACTATGTTACTCTCGAAGGAGTAAGTGGTTATGATGTGGGTGAAGTAAGCCTTACTGGGGAATTGGTTCGTATTCAAATGAAGAAAAAAGGGGTAGATGAATTTAGCCCTGAAATCAAGAAAATTCTGCGCAGAAGCAATGATCGAGAAATTGAAAGTTTTCAGATTAGCAAGAGTCGCGAAAAAGAAATTCTTGCCCGCAGCCGTGCTATTTCTCGCACGATGAATTTGCAAATGAAATTGAGTGAGGTAGAAATTCAGGCGGATGGAAAAAAAGCTACTTTCTTTTATACTGCTGATGACCGTGTAGATTTTAGAGAACTCATTAAAATATTTGCCACAGACTTTAAATTTAAAGTAGAAATGAGGCAGATTGGCATTCGCCAAGAAGCTGCTAAAGTTGGTGGTATCGGAAGTTGTGGTAGAGAACTGTGTTGTAGTACCTGGTTGAATGAATTTAAGAGTGTAAATACTACAGCAGCACGTTATCAAAATTTATCGATCAATCAAACCAAACTAAGTGGGCAATGTGGTCGCTTAAAATGTTGCTTGAATTATGAGTTGGATACTTATCTAGATGCATTGCAACAATTTCCGGATTATGCCGATACCTTGGATACTGCAATGGGCACTGCACATTTAATTAAGAAAGATATTTTTAAAAACCTGATGTGGTATGTATTGCCAAATAACAATAAGCATTACCCATTGACCATTCAGCGTGTTAAAGAAATTAAAAAAATCAATCAGCAGGGTCAGAAAGTAGACGAATTACAAGCTATAGAAATTGTCAATAGCAAACAAAAAGAAGCAGAACCAGCGTTCGTAGAATTGGTTGGTCAAATCAGTTTACAATCATTAGAAAAAAATGATCGTAAAAGAAGAGATCAACAAAGAAATGATCGCAGACCCGACAATAGAACTGGCGATTCTCGTGGACCTCAACAACAAGGACCTCGTGGACCGCAGCAAAACAGACCACCACAAAATCAACGCGGACCTCAGCAACAAGGGCCTCAACAACAATCACCGAATCGACCTCAACAAGGACCTCGTGGGCCTCACCAAAACAGACCTCCACAAAATCCACGCGGGCCTGAACAAAACAGACCTCCCAGAGATTCCGCTGAAGGTGCTCCAATAGAACCCAAAAATGACTAACATAAAAAACGCCCCGACAAATCGGGGCGTTTTTGTTTTAATTCATTGAAGATTACAATTGCTCCATTTCTGTTTTTACAAAATCCATTAATTGTTTAATGTAAGCAGGTGAGAGATCAAATGATAATCCTGCAGCTGCATATAATTCAGGTAAGGTCTTGGTTCCGCCTAAACTCAATGCATTCATATAATGCTGAAGGGCTTTTTCCGGATTTTGTTTGTACTGCATCCATAGGCCAATTGCACCTAACTGTGCAATGCCGTATTCTATATAATAAAATGGCACTTCAAATAAATGCAATTGACGCTGCCATCCAATTTCTCTGTATTGGTCTAAACCTTCATAATCAATCGCTGATGTAGAAAACTCATTTAATATGCTCATCCAAGATGCAGTGCGTTCTTCAATACTATGGTGTGGATGTTCATATACCCAATGCTGAAATTTATCGATGATGGCAATCCATGGAAAAATAGTGATGGTTCTTTCTAGTTGATGCAATTTGGCTCTTTTCAAATCTGCCTCGTTATCAAAAAATGCTCCCCAATGGTCCATGCTAAATAATTCCATAGCCATACTCGCCACTTCAGCAATCTCCATAGGATATTCCTTGAAAGCGCTTAATGGTAAGGGATGCGCTAAAAAAGAATGCACTGCATGGCCGCCTTCGTGCACCATCGTTGTAACATCACTCATTTGACCAGCCGCATTCATAAAAATAAATGGTGCTCCACTTTCGGCCAAGGGACAATTGTATCCACCTGGTGCTTTCCCTTTTCTGCTTTCTAAATCGAAATGTTGTAGTTCGTTCATCTTACGCAAACAATCAGCAAAAAATGGATGTAGATCTTCAAAACATTTTACTGATTTTTCATACAAATCCTTTCCATCAGTAAATGGTTTCAAAGGGATTGTTCCTGCAGGTTCAGCTTCTGTATCCCAAGGTTTTAAAATATCAAGACCAAGTTGTACTCTTTTATGATCATAAATATTATTTACTAAAGGAACTACGTGTTGCTTCACTGCTTCATGAAACTGAAAACAATCTTCCTTTGTATAGTCAAATCTTCCTAGCTCTTTAAATTTATAATCGCGATAATTCTCAAACCCAGTATTGACAGCTATTTGATGACGTTTGCCAATTAAATTACTGTATAATTCGTGCATGGCAGTTGCATCTTGCTTTCTACGTTCCTGAATTTTAGTATACACTTCTTTGCGTAATTCGCGGTCGGAGCTTTCTAAAAATTTTGCTGCCTGCTGCAAAGTATATTCTGTTCCATTTACTTGAATAGTCATTTTTCCTGCAATCGCACCATATTGTTGCTGCAACACACTTAGCTCAGCTTGAATAGGAATATTTTGCTCTCTAAATAAATCAATGCTTTTTTGTACACTTCTCAAATAAGTATGATACAATGATTGATCTAATTCTTTTGTAAAAGAACAATTCACCAATTTTTTGTTGAGCAAATCGGCATATGGTTGAAGCTTAGGCTGTATTTCCATACAGAAATAAGTAAACGCTTCTTCCAACTTTTTATCGGTGGTATCACAGGTCATTTTTATTTGTCTCCAGCAGGCATCTTCACTAACTACTGCTTCTAACTCACTCATATCTTTTAACCATTGTTCTAAATCGGAGACACTGTTAATGGGCCGATCAACCAATAATTGAAAATAGGGCTATAATAAGCCCTTTTTGAAAGCCTTTAATACAGGCCATAATTAATGCTGCCGCAAATAAAATATCAATAAACATTAGCCCAATAGTTGTTTTACAATATTGCTGATTGTTTTACCATCAGCTTTGCCAGCTAATTGTTTACTAGCAGCACCCATTACTTTGCCCATATCTGCTGCACTTGTAGCCCCTACTTCTGTAATTATTTTTGATACGGCTTCTTTAATTTCATCTTCGGTAAGTTGCTTTGGTAAAAAACGCTCTATTACTTCCATTTCTTCTTTTTCTTTAGCCGCTAAATCTGCTCTGCCTTGTTTTTCAAAAATTTCTAACGAATCTTTACGTTGCTTCATCATTTTTTGTAAAAATTTTTGCTCAGTAGCTTCATCAATTTCACCGCCAGCACCAG
Source organism: Sphingobacteriia bacterium (assembly GCA_004294465.1). Classification (GTDB taxonomy): domain Bacteria; phylum Bacteroidota; class Bacteroidia; order Chitinophagales; family Chitinophagaceae; genus Sediminibacterium. Next base: position 8,835 of record REAV01000011.1, read on the forward strand.
GTTCTGTTTTAGCTTTAATAATTTCGGCTTTAATAGCTCTTAAACTACGTAGCACACCTTCG
>REAV01000068.1 GCA_004294465.1 Sphingobacteriia bacterium
AATATTTTTTGGACTTTTATAGATAGAAATAACATCCAGATTCAATTTACTAAACTGTTGGGCAAATAACTTGCTCTTTGAACTTATATAGTCTGCTTCTACCGTAGTAATGGTTTTTTTCCTATCACCAAAAGAGAATCTTCCTTCTCCAAAAATTGTACTCAGATTTCCGGCACCTAATTTAATTTGATGTTGATTGATCCAAGCCAAACCTGAATCAGCCGGCATTGCTAAAGGCTTAATTGCAATGGGTTCATAGGAGAAAAACAAATTAGAAGAAGGAACTTTATAATAGAGCGGAATTTTAGATGTATCCACTACACTAGTTGCTGCAGTGAAATTAATTTTAGCAGCATTCTGTAATGAAGGTTTAAAGTCTGAAGTAATTACTACTGTTCTGCTTGGAATCGTATCAGTGTTTTCTGATTGTTGTACCTTTTTTTTGGAAGCTACCGTTTTAGTCGATTTTTTTTGAGTTGATTTTTTCTGTGCTGATTTTTTCTGTGCTGATTTTCGCTTCTGGGCAGTAAGATCATATGCATTTATTAATAATAAAGGCATGATTAAAAAAAGTATCCATCGATTGGTTCTATTCATTTCTATTACTATTGAACTTTTGTAATTTTTTCCTTTAAAGCAATCACCTCTAATAATTTTTCACCAGCAAGTTTTTTCAACTCATTGATGGTAGCATTCTCTGAAACACTTTTATATGTTGCTTCCGCATTGAATAAATCATTCTGTTTTAAATAAATATCCCCTATCAATATATAGCTGCTAGTCACCCAATAGTCATAAGATCCAAATTGTTTAATTACTTCGAAAGCAGCTTTTTCTGCTTCGGGCAATTGATTATTCGATAATAATAATGTGGCAACTCTATATTGTGCTTCTGCAGTTATTTCCGATTTTCCAAAGGCCAATAATTTTTTATAACTAATTAAGGCTTCGTTATTATTACCATTTAATTGATCTGTTTTCGCAATTACAAATCCAGCCATTAGTTGATCATCTGCTGCAATCCCTTTCTGTGATAATAATTCCATAGCATTGGGAGCAGCGTCAACAAAATTTGCTGTCTTAAACTGACACCTTAATAAGCCCCTCATTGCTTCCAATCGATTCTCTTGCTGAACAGCAATACGCTTGAGTAATAAATAATATTTACTTGCCTCCTGATAGTTCTTTAGATCAAAATAATAAATTCTTGCTGACTGCAACGCGCTCCTCTCGGCATACTTATTTGGAAACTTAGCAGCTACGAGATTATAAAAAGGCAAAGCAGTATTGTATTGTTTTTGCACTATATTAATTTCCGCCAAAAAGTAATTGGCTTCAATTGCATACTTTCCATTCGGGTATTTCAAAATATATTCAGTAAGACCAGCTTGTGCACCTGATTGGTCTTTTGCCTCATATCGATTGTATGCTGAACGATAGGTTAAAGAATCAGCTTCATTATTAGAAATAGGCTTTCCATTTGCTTGCATTAATTCAATAAATGCAGTCGGTTGTTGTTTTTCAATATAGATATTTCTTATATACTCAACAGCCGACTCTGTTTCAGGGCTGTTTGGAAACTTGGACAACAAAATATTGAACTGATCCAATGCAGGATCGTTTTTATTTAAATTAAACAATGCAATTCCCAATTTTAAATACCCTTGAGGATGAAAGGGAATTGCCTTTTCATTATTGATTACTTTATACAATGGAGATAAGGCATTATTATAATCTTCTTCAGATAAATAAGTATTGGCAATTTCCAATTGAGCCTGTGGAATCATACCAGAAACAGGATATTGCTTTTCTAGAAAATTAAGCCATTGAATTTTTTCATTCGGCTTATTGAATGCTCCGGCTATTATTCCTTTTTGATACGTTGCATAGTCAGCCGAAGGCCATCCGTTCTGAATAACTTGATCATATATCGTTAATGCCATTTTGTAATCTTTGGAAATACCAATTTGACTTTACAAAATTATGGCAACAATACTCAAAATGGTAGTAATACCATGCTGTATGTTGATGTTGATGATGCTAACTTAAATGGTATAGGTGGTACACCTACATTTAATTCATCATCTTCAAT
>REAV01000012.1 GCA_004294465.1 Sphingobacteriia bacterium
GAATGGTATACTGCTTATAAAGATTATATCTGGATGATGGAGATTACTGAGCAATTATTCGAGAAAATTGCGATTACATTGCACGGCACAACCGATGTTGTTTTAGGAGATAAAACCATCAATTTTAAAGCACCATTCAAGCGCATCAGTATTCATGATGCCATTAAAGAAAATACGGGTATCGATGTGAGTGCAATGGAGGAAGCTGGTTTGAGAGATGTCTGTAAACAACTAAAGATTGATGTTCCACCAACTATAGGAAAAGGAAAATTGATTGATGAAATTTTCGGCGCTACCAGTGAACACACATATGTTCAACCCACTTTTATCATTGACTATCCGGTGGAAATGAGCCCGCTTACTAAAAAGCATCGCAGCAAACCAGGATTGGTAGAACGTTTTGAATTGATGGTGAACGGAAAAGAATTGGCGAATGCTTACACTGAGTTAAACGATCCGATCGATCAACGCGAACGTTTTGAAGAGCAGGTGAAATTGATGGAGCGTGGAGATGATGAAGCTATGTTTATAGACTATGATTTTTTGAGAGCTTTAGAATATGGAATGCCGCCTACATCAGGTATTGGAATTGGAATTGATCGCTTGTGTATGATGATGACCAATCAAGTATCCATTCAAGACGTACTCTTATTCCCGCAAATGCGCCCAGAGCGTTGGGAAAATGAAGCTTAGCGGCGCATTCACAAACACAAAAATAAAAACGCCACGTTCTTCGGGGTGTTTTTATTTAGTCTCTATAATTGAGCGCAGGTTTTCTATCCCCCAACAATGCTTTGTATTTATAATCACGTACCGATTTGATAAATTCTTCTTTTGATTTTGCAATCAATGCAGGATTGGTAAATAAATCAATCGCTGTTAATGCCATTGTTTTTGCTGCAACCATCATTCCCTTTGTTCCAATCTCAGTTCCTCCACAGGCAACTGCTTGCCAACTATGGGCTGGTGTTCCTGGCACCCATGTTGCTGCATCTAATCCAACAGTAGGTACGGCATAACTAACATCACCAACATCAGTAGAACCTCCGCTAGCGTCTATAAATCCCTGCAATGGAACTATACTCGCTGCTTCTTCTATTGCAGGTGCTTTAAATGTAAATGAAGATTGAATCTTTTTTCCAAACTCCAATTCGGCTGCCGTGTATTTTACTCCCCCCACTTGATCCAAATTTTTCTGCATGGCTTCTGCCAAAGTTTTGTTGATCAATAAATCATGTGTTCCTCCAATAATTTCAAAGTCCACTTTTGTTTCAGTACCCATCGCAGCACCATTCGCCGCTTTTGTCAATCGTTGGAAAATACTTGATACTACATCTTTTTTAGGATGACGCACATAATAAAATACTTCCGCAAAATCGGGCACTACATTGGGCGCTTTACCACCTTTGGTTATTACATAATGAATCCTGGTTTCTTGCGGAACATGCTCACGCATCATATTCACCATATTATCCATGGCTTCAACACCATCTAATGCAGATCTGCCATTTTCTGGTGCCATTGATGCATGTGATGATAAACCATAAAACCGAAATTTGGCAGAAGTATTGGCCAATGCACTGGTCATGGTTACATTATTCGAGTTTCCAGGATGCCAATGCACTGCAACATCTACATCTTTAAATAATCCCGCTCTTACCATATATACTTTACCGCTTCCACCTTCTTCTGCTGGGCAACCGTAAACCCTAACTGTTCCAGTTAGTTTTTTTGCTTCAATTAATTTTTTAATTTCTATTCCTGCAGCAACGGATGCCGTTCCAAATAAATGATGCCCGCAACCATGGCCAGCATCTATTCCATTGATTGATTTTTTTTCTGTATTTGCTTCCTGTGATAATCCAGGCAATGCATCATACTCGGCTAAAATAGTAATAACAGGCTTTCCGCTACCATAACTGGCAACAAAAGCAGTGGGCATTTCTGCAACTCCAGATTCAATGGTAAATCCATTGCTCTTTAAAGTCTCTTGTAAGAGCTTTGTACTTTTTACTTCTTTATAGCCCACTTCTGCAAAGCCCCAAATTTGCAATGCAATATTTTTATAGCTCTCGTATTTACCATCAATATTTTTGATTGCATCCGATTTTAGAATGCTAATATTGTTTTGAGCTTGAGTTATGCAACACAACAAAGCGCATAAGTTGGTTATCAATAATTTTTTCATTGATTGAATTTAATAGTAAAAAAAAAGTAGTTAAAAATAAAGTATTCAAATCACCAGCCTAAAAATTCTTTAATGAGTTGTTCTGTTTCTGCACAAGCAATTTCCAAATCTTTATTAATGATGGTTTTATTGAATTGATGGCTGAAAGAAATTTCATAACTGGCTTTGTTGATGCGGGTAGCCAAGCTTTCTGCGGTTTCCGATCCCCTACTTTCTAATCTTTTCTTAAGTTCTTCCACCGAAGGTGGCTCAATAAAAATAGACAAGCAGTTTTTGCCGAATTGTTGTTGAATATGAATAGCCCCTTTTACATCAATATCCAAAACAGGTGTTTTACCCAAACCCCAAATTCTTTCTAACTCAGTTTTCAATGTGCCATAATAATTGCCCTCGTATACCATTTCCCATTCCACAAAGGCATCGGCATCTATTTTGTTTTTGAATGCTTGCTCCGACATAAAATGATACTGCACTCCATCTTCTTCACCAGCTCTGGGTTTTCGGGTAGCTGCTGAGATAGAAAAAGACAATAGTGGATACTTATTCAATAAATATCGAGTAATAGAAGTTTTACCCGCGCCCGAAGGTGCAGTAATAATAATGATTTTATGAGCTGGGTTCAAAGGATAGGTTTTAAAGTGATCATTCAATGGAGTTCTATACAAATGCAAATTTATGCCAGTTCAATTTCCGCTTTTTTACTATTGCGCCCTACGGCATAATGAGGATGCAATTCGTTATAGATGGTAACAAATTCGGAAATCCCAGAATTAGCAGCGGTTTTAGCGTTTTGAAAATAAGCCCTTGATTGTTGCAATACTTCATTGCCAATTAATAATTTGGCGTCTTCTAATTTGCTTCTGATTTCTTCTACCTCCGAAAGCAATTCCGAATATTGATCATATAAGTGTAAATAATTATTACAAACACTTACATCTACATAGGAAGGAACTGTATTAGGGCTTCTTCTCATGAATTGGACTGCTTTTTGAACAAATTCCTTTTTCTTGGTATTCAACTTAAACATGCTTCTGCGTTCACTGGGTTTTAATTTAATATTACCCGGAATCATACTTCTTAAGGCAGAAATATGCTGTCGAAGCGACATTAGTTCTGAACCTACAAAACTTCTGAAAGCGCCCATAATGATTGAATTTTATTAGAAACGCTCATTCGATTTAGAAAATTGCTCATTTTTTATTGTAAACCTTCATCAAAATGGACTGATTTTAGGGTTTTTTATTATCTTGAACTGGCTCAACCGATTGCTATGCGTATTTGCTGGAACCTATTTCTGCGTCTTCAAGGATGGAAAGTAGTGGGGGAATTTCCTCATTATATTCAAAAAGCAGTTATTGTAATGGCTCCGCATACCAGTAGTTGGGATTTTGTAGTAGGGCTGGCTATTCGGAGTAAGCTTCAATTGTATCATTTTAAATTTTTAGGCAAAGACTCCCTTTTTAAAGGCCCATTCGGATTCTTTTTTAGAAAAATGGGCGGCTTTCCGGTTGATAGATCGAATAAGAATAATATGGTGGACCAGGTAGTTGAATTATTTAACTCGCATGATCAGTTTATTTTGGCACTTTCTCCGGAAGGAACCAGAAAAAAAGTAGATCGGTTAAAAACAGGTTTTTATCATATTGCCCAAAAAGCGAATGTTCCCATCATTATGACTGGCTTTGACTTTGGAAAAAGAGAAGTCTCTTTTTCTGAACCTTTTTATCCAACCAATCATATGGAGGCAGATATTCAACATATACTTCGTTTTTATTCCTCCATAAAAGGTAAAAATCCCGAACAAGGCCTACATCATTTAATTGAAACCACTTAATGAATATTTATGAGTAATAAATACCCATGTATCGTAGATAAATTCTGTCAATACGAAAAAGAAAAGCCCAATCAGCTTTTCTTAGCAGAGCCTGTAAACAAGCAATATCAAAACTTTACCTGGGCAGAAGCAGGAAAAGAAATCAGAAGTATTGCAAGTTACTTGCAAAGTACAGGTTTACAAAAAGGCGATAAAGTAGCCATCTTGAGTAAGAATTGTGCGCATTGGATTATGTGCGATATTGCTATTGCCATGTCTGGAATGGTTTCTGTTCCCTTGTATCCAAATATTACTGCAGATGCAGTAAATGAAATTATCAAGCACAGTGAAGCGAAAATAATTTTTGTTGGAAAGCTTGATAAACCGGAAGAAATCAGAAAAGGCATTCCTGAAAATTTGATTCAAATTAGTTTTCCTTTTTATTTTAATGAAGGATGTTTGAATTGGAATGATTTGGTTAAAGCGAATGCTCCCTTAACAGGAACGCCTGCTATCAATGCTTTAGATCTTGCCTGTATTGTATATACATCAGGAACAACTGGCACCCCTAAAGGAGTGATGCATAGTTTTCATGCCATGTCTTTTGCGGTGCATTCTTTCTTAGAAAGCAATCCTCCATTTATCGATGAAAAGTTTTTCTCTTATCTCCCTTTATGTCATGTTGCAGAAAGAATGTTGGTAGAATGCGGCACTGTATTTACTGGAAGCTCTGTCTATTTCGTAGAATCCATGGAAAGTTTTTCTGCAAACCTGCAATATACTCAACCAACTGTTTTTTTAGCAGTGCCGCGCATTTGGGAAAAAATGCAGGAAGAAATTTTAAAGAAAATGCCTCAACAAAAATTGAGTCGTTTGTTAAGTATACCCATCATATCTGGAATCATTAAATCGGCTATCAAGAAAAAAATGGGCTTTGCTAAATGTAAGTATTTTTATACTGGGGCTTCTCCAATTAATAAAGCAGTACTGGTTTGGTTTTCAAAATTGGGAATTACAATACAAGAAGCCTATGGTATGACGGAAAATTCTGCACTATCACATGCAAACAGAAAGCATTCGGCCAAATTTGGCACTGTTGGTCAAACTTACCCTGGTGTTGATGTAAAACTAAGTGCAGAAAATGAGGTGCTGGTGAAAAGCGATGCAAATATGCTGGGCTATTATAAAGAACCTCAATTAACTGCCGAAATGTTTGAAGGCGATTGGTTAAAAACTGGTGATGAGGGATCTATTGACGCTGAAGGATATTTAACCATCACTGGAAGAATAAAAGACCAGTTCAAAACCAGCAAAGGGAAATATGTGATCCCATCCAATATAGAATCAAAAGTACTGGCTCATCCATTTGTTTCTCAAGCTTGTGTTGTAGGATCTGGCATGCCTGCCCCTCTGTTACTTTGTACACTTTCCGAAAAAGCAACTAAAGAAGAAAAGCCGATCATTGTTGAACAGCTTTCTGGTTTTCTTTCGGAAATGAATGATCAGTTAGAACACCATGAACAGGTAGCTAAAATCATTGTTTTAAAAGATGAGTGGACCCTCGAAAATGGAATTTTGACTCCAACTTTAAAAATAAAACGGAAGGTTGTGGATGAATTGTTTCAGCAACAATACAATGATTGGTACAAAATACAGCATTCAGTAGCGATTCTATAAATTTCTTAACATATTGAATAAAAAATTGGCACTAGTTTTGTTAAAATAGAACCAATTGAACAATTTTATAGTTAATAAATCGTTCCATATATAAGTCCATTTAAACCGTTGAAATTATGAACATGAAATTTTACTTATTTGCAGCCATTGCATCAATTACTTTGTTTTCTTGCGCTAGTCCTAAAGAATTAAAACAAGCACAAGCCAATTACACAGAACTAAAAGGAGCTTATGCCGACATGCAGGCAAAATACAGGGCCTTGCAAGACGAATTAAATAAATGTAATGCAGAAAAAGAAAAAGGATCTGCACAATCAGCTGCACAAAAAGCAGGTTTAGAATCTCAGATTGCAAGCTTAAATAATCAATTGGATTATTTAAAACAGAATAACAATACTGTATTGAATCAATTAAAAGATTTATCTGTAGTTACTGGTTCTCAAGCGGAAAGTATCAGAAAGTCTTTAGACAATATTGGCGCGAAAGACATTTATATTCAAGATTTAAGAGGTTCTATTGCTCGTAAGGATTCTTTAAATATGGCATTGGTAATGAATTTAAAAGGCGCTATTGGCAATTTAGATGATAAAGACATCAATATTAAAGTAGATAAAGGAGTAGTTTATGTAGATATCTCCGATAAATTGTTGTTTAAGAGTGGAGCATATGATGTAACGGATCGTGCTAAAGAAGTTTTGGGTAAAGTAGCCAAAGTGTTGAACGCTCAACCAGAAATCGAATTCATGGTAGAAGGACATACCGATTCAGTAGCAATACGTGGAAACGGACCTCTAGTAGATAATTGGGACCTAAGTGTTAAAAGAGCTACAACTATCGTTAGAATATTACAAGATTCTTATGGATTAAATCCAAAAAGAATGACTGCTGCGGGTAGAGGTCAATATGTTCCTCTTGCTGATAATGCAACTGCTGAGGGTAGAGCTGCCAATAGAAGAACAAGAATTGTGATTTTACCTCAACTAGATCAGTTCTTTAAATTATTAGAGACTAAGAAATAAATCATTCAAAAAATAATGAAAAGGGACCAATTGGTCCCTTTTTTTATTCCCAGCTTTTATTGAAACTGTTGGAATAAAACGGTATTGGAGATTTTGTAAATAGTAGAACAGTTATTTAACCCTTATTTATACACGGTTCAGGATTGATACCAACAAGCGCTTATCTTGCAACCTGAAAGAGAATTGTATGCAGGAGTATTTGAAAGGATTGAATGAACCCCAAACGGAAGCGGTAAAACATGTGAAGGGTCCAATCATGATTGTGGCTGGAGCAGGAAGTGGAAAAACAAAAGTATTAACCACTCGTATAGCGCATTTAATGTCTGCCGAAAAAGTTGATGCGTTTAATATTCTGGCGCTCACTTTTACCAATAAGGCTGCCGCTGAAATGAAAGAGCGCATTGAAAAAATTCTCGGCAATTCAGAAGCAAGAAATTTATATATAGGAACTTTTCATAGTGTATTTGCCAGAATTCTGCGCGCCGAAGCAACCCGCTTAGGTTATCCGAGCAACTTTACTATATATGATACCGACGACAGTAGATCTGTTTTAAAAACGGTGATCAACGAATTAAATTTAGACGACAAACATTATAAACCGAATATTGTTGGTAATAGAATTTCTTCTGCTAAAAATGCATTGGTAGGGCCAGCAGAATATGCCAATGATTATTATATTCAGCAGGAAGATATGCGGGCTAATCGTCCTGCCATTTCAAAAGTATATGCTGCATATGCCAATCGTTGTTTTAAAAATGGCGCTTTAGACTTTGATGATCTATTATTGAAAATGTATGAGCTGCTGAAAAATTTTCCGGATGCCCTGCATAAATACCAACACAAGTTCAAGTATATATTAATAGATGAGTATCAGGATACCAATGCTGTTCAATATCAAATCACTAAACTCTTAGCGGCTGTTCACGAAAATATTTGCGTGGTAGGTGATGATGCGCAAAGTATCTATAGCTTTCGCGGTGCAACCATCGAAAATATTTTACAGTTTCAGAAAGACTATGACGATGTAAAAGTGGTTAAGCTAGAACAGAATTATAGAAGCAGCAGCCAGATCATTAATGTAGCCAATCAAATCATTAAAAATAATAAAGGTCAGATTCCAAAAAACTTATGGACCGATAATGCGGCTGGAGAAAAAATTTCGTTGGTAAGAACCATGACCGATAATGAAGAAGGAAAATTTGTTGCAGATACAATTCAAGAACAAAAACTCCGCAATCATTTTTTTAATAAAGACTTTGCCATTTTATATCGCACCAATGCACAGAGTAGATCTTTTGAAGAAAGCTTGCGCAAAATGGGTATACCATATCGTATTTATGGGGGAACCAGTTTTTATCAAAGAAAAGAAATCAAAGATTTGTTGGGTTATTTACGCGTAATTGTAAATACCCAAGACGAAGAAGCGCTCAAAAGAATTATCAATTATCCGGTGAGGGGCATAGGAAAAACCACCTTGGAAAAATGTGTGATTTTTGCCAATGAACATAATATTTCCATGTTTGATGTAGTGAGCAGGGCAGCAGAGTTTGGATTTAAAGCAGGCACATTGGAAGCATTGCAAAATTTTGTAACGATGATTCGTTATTTCCAAAGCATGCTTACCGATAAGAATGCCTATGATGTAGCTGTACAAGTAGGAAAGCATACCAATTTGGTGAAAGAATTATTCAACGATAAAACCACAGAAGGTTTAGCTCGTTATGAAAATATTCAAGAGTTACTCAACTCCATTAAAGAATGGACAGAGAGCCCTAGCAATGATGATGGAGAACTAGGAGACAAAACTTTAGGTTCTTATTTACAACAGATCACTTTATTAACCGATGCAGATGATGATAAAGAAAATAATGATGTTGTAAAACTAATGACCATTCATGCTGCAAAGGGTTTAGAATTTGGTTGTGTATTTATTGGCGGAGTAGAAGAAACACTTTTTCCCAACGCCATGAGCATCAATACCAGAGAAGAATTAGAAGAAGAACGCAGATTATTTTATGTAGCCATTACCAGAGCTAAACAAAGACTTTGGTTAACTTATTCTAATTCGAGATATCGTTTTGGTCAATTGGTACAAAACGAACCAAGTAGATTTATAGAAGAAATGCCTGAAGACAATGTAGATAAATCTTATGCGGGCGGTGGGGCAAGA